>JAEWYJ010000294.1 GCA_023395695.1 Bacillota bacterium
CGCCGCCCGATGATTCTGCCCATTATACAGGAGATACAGGTGCCGTAGCCCGGCCGCCTTTCATCGTTTGGCCTTTTAAAGTGTGTAATGCCCGCAAATAAAGAGGGCTGTTGCATTTGAATTGACAATGTAGCGCGGTCGACTATATCGTTAAAGCATCTCCCCGTGCGCCGGCGCGCACTGAAATTTCTATTTTACAGCAGCAAAAAACGGGCAATTCTGCCCGTTTTTGTTTTGCCATTTTGGAACAGAAGTGCTATAATTAATCAGTACGTCACCTGTTCACCCTGTTTAGACTTTTGACATAGGAGAATGTGATGAGACAAAAAAATAGGCTTTACCGACCGGTCTTTTACCTGATGCTGTTTGAACTGGCTGCGGTCTGTCTGGCCGCGCTGTATTTTCATATTACCTATTTTTATGTTGTGACGGCTATTTCGCTGCTCACACTCGGCCTTGCCCTGATGTATATGCTTCGCGCCGACCGCGATATCGACCGCTTTGTCGCCTGGATCGGCGGCGAAATCGGCAAAATGCAGACCGACACACTGGTGTCGCTGCCTATGCCGGTGCTGGTGGCGAACGATAAGGGCGAGCTGCTCTGGTACAATGACTATTGCAGGGCGCATTTGTTTTCGGACGGCGACCGTTACGGGGTGCAGATCGGCGATATTCTGGGGGAGACAAGCGGCGAGAGCGACAGCTTTCCGGTTGAATTTAAGGGCCGTTCCTACACCGCCTATTCGGTTCGCAGCATCCGCGGCAAGGGCCCGGCGCAACAGGACGAACATGCGCTGACGGTCTATTATCTGTGCGACGATACCGATTTAAAACGCGACGCGGCACAGTACTGGGCGTCGCGCCCCTCAATGCTGGCCATTATGATCGACAGCCTTGACGAGGCGCTGCAGGACGCCAAGGAGAACGAGCGCTCGCAGCTGATGGCGCAGGTGGAATATGTCATCGAGCAGTTTGTGGGCGACCACGACGGCTTTGTTATCAAGACCGACCGCGACCGCTTTTTTGCGGTTATAGAGGAACGCCATATGCCCGGTATTGTGGAAAAGCGGTTTGTGCTGCTTGACCGTGTGCGCGCGCTTTCAAGCGTGGATAAAATTCCGGTCACGCTCTCAATCGGCGTGGCACGCAATGTCGACTCCTACCCCGAGGGCGAACAGGCGGCGCGTCAGGCGCTGGATATGGCGCAGGGCCGCGGCGGCGACCAGGCCGCTGTCAAAACGCCCAACGGCTACGATTTTTATGGCGGCGTTTCCAAGGGCATTGAGAAGCGCACCAAGGTTAAGACCCGCATTGTGGCCACCGCGCTGGCTGAGCTGATTGAGTCCAGCTCAAATGTGATTATTATGGGGCATAAGTTTGCCGACCTTGACAGTCTGGGCGCGGCGGTCGGCCTGCTGCGGCCTATCCGGCAAATGGGTAAGCCCGCTGTTATCGCTATTAACAGAGCCCGCAATCTTGTCGGCACGCTGCTTGAGCGGCTGGAGAAAAACGGCTATGAAAACAGCTTTTTAAATCCGTTTGATATTATGGATACCATCACGCCCAATACGTTGCTTATTATTGTGGACACCCATCTGGAGCATGTGCTGGAATCCTCAGAGCTGTATCGCGCCTGCAAAAATGTCGCCATCATCGACCATCACCGCCGTATGGTGGGCTATATCGACAACGCCGTCATTTTCTACCATGAGCCCTATGCGTCCTCAGCCTCCGAGATGGTCACCGAGCTGATTCAGTATTTCGGCGACCGGCAGCGCATTACCCGTGTTGAGGCAGAGGCGCTGCTGGCCGGCATTATGCTCGACACCCGAAATTTTGTCATCCGCACCGGCGTGCGCACCTTTGAGGCGGCAGCCTATCTGCGCCGTCAGGGCGCCGATACCGTCGAGGTGCGCAAGCTGTTCTCTTCGTCGATGGAATTTTATCAACAGCGGTCACGGGTGGTTTCTTCGGCCGAAATTTATCACCGCTGCGCCATCGCCGCGGTTACCGCAATGGGCGAAAACATCAAGCTGGTGGCCCCGCAGGCCGCCGACGAGCTGCTCAATATCAGCGGGGTAGACGCTTCATTCGTGCTGTATGAATACGATGACGGCATCACCATTTCAGCGCGTTCCATGGGCAAGCTCAATGTTCAGGTCATTATGGAGGCACTGGGCGGCGGCGGTCATCAGACCATGGCCGCAACTCAGATTCCCGCCATATCAATGGAGGACGCACGCCAGAAGCTGCTGGAAGCCATTGAGGAATATTCGCAGCAGAATCACATCAGTTAATTAAGAACGTTTTAAACGGTCCTGTTTTATTGTTTAAATTTAAAACGCTGGAGGTACACTTAAAATGAAAGTTATTTTATTGGCGGATGTTAAGGGCACCGGTAAAAAGGGCGAGCTGCACGATGTTTCGGACGGATATGCCCGTAACTTTTTGCTGCCGAAAAAGCTGGCGCAGCCCGCCACCGCACAGGCGGTCGGTGAAATGAAGGCCAAGCAGGATTCGGCGGCGCATCGCGCCGAGGTCGAGCGGCAAAACGCTGAGGCGCTGGCGCAGCGCCTTAACGCCATGACTGTGACTGTTCATGCCAAGGCGGGCGCGGGCGGCAGGCTGTTCGGCGCCGTTACCACCAAGGAGATTGCAGACGCCATGACCGAGCAGCTTGGAATGGCTGTCGACAAGAAAAAAGTTTCAATCGACGGGGACATTAAAGCCCACGGCGAATATGAGGCGGTTGTCAAGCTGTATGCGGGCATCTCTGCAAAGACAAAGGTTGTTGTCTGCGAATAGAATAGGCTTGCCTGCCCAATCAATAGGTGGCGGTACGCCGCCAATGCGCAAAGCGGTACCATGGCTTGCGCTAATGGCATTTGTCGCCGTGGGACTGGTTTTGCCCGACGGCCGGTTTTAGCTATGTTTTTAAAATTTTCACAGCAGGGGAGGTCTTGAGGTGGCGCAACAATTTGACGGCTATTTCGGCGCGACGCCGCAGGAGCTTCCCTATAATCTTGAAGCGGAGCAGTCGGTGCTCGGCGCGGTGCTCCTCGACGCACAGTGCGTGCCGGAGGTGCTCAAATATCTAAAGCCTGAGAGCTTTTACCGGCAGCAGCACCGCGATATTTTCTCGATTATCATGCGGATGTTTATCGCCTCCGAGACGATAGACTTCATTACCATTTTAGAGCAGGTCTGCCGTGAGGATATTTTCCCGACCGATCAGGACGCGAAAATTTATCTGACGCAGCTGGCGCAGGTGGTGCCCACGGCAGGCAATGCCGAGGCATATGCCCGCATTGTCCGCGAAAAATATTATCTGCGCAGCCTGATTTCTACCTTTGAGCAGGTGGTGGGCGCCTCCCGCGAGGGGAATACCGACGCCAATCTGCTTATGGATATGGCCGAGCAGGGGATTTATGATCTGCGTCAGGGCAGAGATTCCTCCGGCTTTACACATATTAAGGATGTCATTGCGGGAACATACGACCGCTTGCAGCGGCTCAGCGGCGAGGACCGTGAGCAGTATGTGGGCATTCCGACCGGCTACCCGCTGCTTGATAACGTTATTATGGGCTTAAATAAATCCGACCTGTTGGTTCTGGCGGCCCGCCCGGGCATGGGAAAGACCGCCTTTGCGCTCAACATTGCGATGAACGTCGCCAAGCAGAAGCGTAAGGTTGCGATTTTCTCGCTGGAAATGAGCAACGAGCAGCTGGTTGAGCGACTGATCTCCTCCGAAGGGCTGATTGCCTCCGAAAATCTGCACAAGGGCAATATCTCGCTGGAGGACTGGGAGAAAATTGCCGTTGCAACCCAGCGGCTGACGCCGCTGCCCATCTATCTTGACGATACGGCGGGCATACATATCGGCGAAATGAAGGGCAAGCTGCGTCGGCTGCGTGACGTTTCGCTGGTTGTCATTGACTATCTCCAGCTCATGACCGGCGGGGACGGCACTAAACGCCGCAGCGAAAACCGCGTTCAGGAGGTTTCGGAGATGACCCGTTCACTTAAAATAATGGCCAAGGAGTTCAACGTGCCGGTTATTGTGTTGTCTCAGCTTTCACGCGGGCCCGAAACCCGTACCGACCGGCGGCCTATGCTCTCCGACCTGCGCTAATCCGGCTCAATTTAACAGGACGCCGACATTGTCATGATGCTTTACCGCGCGGCCTACTACGCCAAAGACGACCCGAACGTACCCCAGGGCGAGGCTGAGTGTATCGTGGCCAAAAACCGCCACGGTACCACCGGCAGTGTCAAATTCGGCTGGGACGGCGCGCATACGACTTTCACGACACCGGAGCTTACACGGGATGAAGGATAGGGTTTTACAAACGATACGACAGCATCATATGCTCAAGCAGGGCGATAGCGTCATTGTCGGACTTTCCGGCGGTGCGGATTCGGTTGCCCTGCTTTGCGTTTTGCTAAAATTGCAAAAGACGCTTGGCATTGCCGCGCTGTCGGCCTGCCATATCAACCACAACCTGCGCGGGGAAGAGAGCCTGCGCGACGAGCGCTTTTGCAGTGCGCTGTGCGACCGGCTCAGCGTTCCTCTGGCCATTAAAAGCGTCGACGTTTTGTCCTACTGTGCCCAAAACCGCTGCGCAACCGAGGAAGGGGCGCGTGCTTTGCGTTATGAGGCGCTGCAAAGTCTTGATGCCAACGCCAAAATTGCGACGGCGCACACCCTTTCGGATAACGCCGAAACGCTGATGCTGAACCTGACGCGCGGTGCGGCGCTTGAGGGGCTGTGCGGCATTCCGCCCGTCAGGGGCCGCATCATCCGCCCGCTGATAAATTGTACCCGTGCCGAAGTCGAGGGCTATCTTAAAACGCTCGGGCAGGATTTTGTCATCGATT
This sequence comes from Bacillota bacterium, assembly GCA_023395695.1. Taxonomy (GTDB): domain Bacteria; phylum Bacillota; class Clostridia; order Oscillospirales; family Ruminococcaceae; genus Yanshouia. The sequence goes on from JAEWYJ010000294.1 coordinate 4,879, forward strand.
CGACCAATCTTACAAACGACTACAAGCGCAACCGCATCCGCCATGAGCTTATGCCACTGCTCAAAGCGCTCAACCCGTCCTTTGAGCAGGCGGTGCGCCGCACCACCGAAGCGCTGCACGCGGACAAGGCCCTGTTGGCGCAGCTTGCCGACCGGGCGCTCCACGAAGCGGCGCTGCCCGACGCGCCGCCGGTATTGCCGGATTGGGCCGGGCGTCTGTCGCCGTTTTTGCCGCAGCATACGCGCTGGTCGCGCGCGGCGCTGCTGGCGCAGCCCAAGCCGGTGCGGCTGCGCTGCTATAAAGCGCTGCTGACTGCGGCGGGGCAACGTTACGACGCCGACCGGCTGGCGCTGGCCGATGCGCTGGTCTGTGCGGGCAGCGGCGGTGTGCAGCTTTCCGGCCGCAGCACGCTGCGCTGCGATGAACGGACGCTTTGCCTTGAGACGCTGACCGGGCCGCCTGGGGTAAGCACACAACAAATTTCGCTTTTCGTCGATCAAATTCCGGTGGTTGTACCACTTTTTGGCGGCTACAGGCTCCGAATATGTGAAATAGATAAAACAGAGATAAAATTTTTTGTAAATAAGCGCGGTTTGCAATTTAAAAACGCCATTGACTGTGATAGAATGAATAAGATTATCACCCTGCGTTCACGCGCGGCGGGTGATAGAATTGCGCTTGCGGGGCATAATTGCACACAATCGCTAAAAAAACTGCTTAATGCAATGGCCGTTCCGCCGCCGCTTCGAGACGGACTTGTCGTCCTGAGCGACCAAAAGGGCCCTGTATGGATCGAAGGGCTCGGCGTCAGTGAACGGGCCGCTGTTTCATACGATACCCGGCGCGCAGTGCTGATCACAATACAGGAGGAATGACAAAAGGTGCAAAACGATATTCAGAAGATTCTTATTTCTGAAGAGGCGATCAGAGATAAGGTTGCAGAGTTAGGACGCCAGATATCAGAGGATTATAAGGATAAAAACCTGATGATGGTCAGTGTGCTTAAGGGCTCAGTGGTTTTTATGGCCGATTTGATGCGCGCCATTACCATTCCGGCTTCGATTGATTTCATGTCGGTTTCAAGCTACGGCAGCGGCGTCAAGACGACCGGTGTTGTGCGGATTATCAAGGATCTCGACGAGGTGCTTACCGGCAGGGACATTCTGATTGTTGAGGATATTCTCGACTCGGGCATGACGCTCAGCTATCTAAAAGAGCATATCGGCGCCAAGGACGCCAGAAGCATCCGCATTGCGACGCTGCTTGATAAGCCGGAACGTCGCCGCGTCAACATTGTGCCGGATTATAA
>JAEWYJ010000071.1 GCA_023395695.1 Bacillota bacterium
TTTTTAACATTTGGGTAAATAGCGCTATATAATAAAACAAGGAGTAAAGGAGGGCTATTTATGCGAATGAATTATGGTACCCAATTAGCTTTTCGTACGCCTGAAGGCGCACAAATTGTGCCTGCGGACGGCAGTCAGCTTAATTTAACCTATCAATACAGACCCTATGGGCTACCTGTTTATGCATATCCGACAATTAGAATTAACGCCAGTGCACGTCAGTATAATGTATCAACATTGAATATTTCGGTCGTTTCCATGGTTCCGAATAGCCAAAGTGCCGTCCCAAGCTTTTCGATAGAAAAAATTACACTGGCCCCGGACAGTAAATATTCAGCTGTTTTGGAAGTGCCTGCGCAATATATTGAAATATGGGTTAACTCTGATATTGCCGAAGGATATAACGCTATAGATCTGGAGGTTTATGGGTTTATACCGTATACCATGTACCCTCATACCATGTACCCTCAGTGTCGTTGGGCGTAAGTATTATTTTATTTATTAATTAATTTTAGGCGTTTGCGTTGGTGGGCATAAATGTGTCGCAGTGCTCATCGGTATAAAAGCCCCTTCGCCGGCCGGCAGTAGCATTTGGTATGAAAGCCGGTCCTGAATAGGCTGGGGGCTTTTTATAACGTGCCTGAACGACAATTTATATAACGTTCAGTATCGTTCTTTGGCGCTGTTTACGCCCTTTAGAGACCCAAATACGCGTAAGGACTAATCGGGCAATGCCGCCGGGTGCTTTGCGCCAACCCCTGCACCGGGGGGCGCAGCATGGCCGGCGGGCGGGCCTTGCCGGCGCTGCATTTCGGTCATGTGCTTCCAGTAGCGCTTTGGCATGTGGGTCATCTGACAGCGCGGGTTGATGCGCTCCCGGATGGCGATGGCGTCAAAATAGGTGCCCCACAGCTCACGGTAAAACTGTTCGGTGGCGTCTGCCTCGGGTTCCACAAAATCCTCAAGGTCGACGATGGCCCACTTGGGCGGCTTGTGTATGAGTGCACTGCGGTGTGTTTTGTCATAGATGACGAACAGCTCGTTGTGAAAACGGTCGCAAAAATGCGGCGCAATGGTGGGCAGCACCCGGTTTTTAGGTTCTATGACCGATACAAGACCTTTGTCGTATTCTGAAAAACGAATAAATTCAAGAAAAAGATGGCTTTCGCGCTTTAAGAACAGCACGGCTTTTTGCAGCGCATGCACAGTGGGATCGGCCAGCAGCTCACAGACCGAATTGCCGCGTTGGAAGCCGAGAATGATAAAATCCAGCAGCAGCAGCTCCCGCTGCGGGTGGCAGGTACAAAAGCCGTTGGTTATGAGATAGAGCGCCTGCTCCGAAATGTTCTTAACAATGCCACTGCGGACCCGTCTGGCGCGTGTGAAATCGGTTTCAATCCATTGCTGCGCCATCAGCGACGGCTCGCTTGAGTCCTCGGCAATAATATCGTACGGGCGGTTTTTACATAAAAAGCTTTCAAACACGCAGCTTAAAAACCCCTCAAAGCTGCCGTCGTAGAGATAGATTATATCTGACCGCTGATGCATGTGACAACATCCTCTCTGGTAATCCGATCCGAGAAAAGACTCAGCTGCTCACAGCCCTGCACGGGCAGCCGCTGCTTTTGGCTGTCCGAAATCAGGGCGGTCAGAGCATTATCGGGTGTGATGCGCACCCCCTCGGCGGCTTTTCCCTGACAGGTAATAAAATACTGCGCGCGCTTTAAGACGACGCCGATGCGGCGCAGCCCGTCAAAGTCGAGCTTTTGCTCGCGCCGGGCACGCAGAATGCGCATTGTGCTGTTGACGCCGATGCCCGGCACCCGCAGCAGCAGCTCGCGCGGAGCTGTATTGACCTCGACCGGGAACAGCGCCATATTGTTGATTGCCCAATTGCATTTTGGGTCTATGAGCGGATTAAGGGACGGATGCCGCGCGTCGAGAATTTCATCGGCCGAAAAACCGTAAAACCGCAATAGCCAATCGGCCTGGTACAGGCGGTGTTCACGCAGCAGCGGCGGGCTGGCGGTGCGTGCAGGCAGCAGTGGATTGTCCGAAACGGGAATATAGGCTGAAAAAAACACGCGCTTAAGGCTGAACTTTTTATAAAGCGCGGCGGTGAGCTGCAAAATTTGATAATCGCTTTCAGGCGTTGCGCCGACAATCATCTGGGTGCTCTGCCCGGCTGGAGCAAACGGCTCGGCGTGACGGTAACGCACAAGGTCGGTGCAATTCTCCTTAATGCCGTCGCGCAGCAGCCCCATCGGGCGCAGAATAGCCGCCTTGCTCTTGTCAGGCGCCAGCCTGTCAAGGCTCTGCTGCGAGGGCAGTTCAATATTGACGCTCATTCTGTCGGCCAGCCGGCCAAGGCGGCCCAGCAGCAGGTCGTCCGCACCCGGTATGGCCTTGGCATGAATGTAGCCGCGAAAGCCGTAGTCCTCACGCAGAATACGCAGCGTTTCAATCATTTTTTCGCAGGTATAGTCGGGGCTTTTGACAACGCCGGAGCTTAAAAACAGCCCCTCGATATAATTGCGGCGATAAAAATGAATGGTCAGGTCGGCCAGCTCGCGCGGAGCAAAGGTGGCGCGCGGCAAGTCGTTTGAGGCGCGGTTGAGGCAGTAGGCACAGTTATAGATGCAGGCATTGCTCATCAAAACCTTTAATAAAGAGATGCAGCGCCCGTCGGCCGAAAAGCTGTGGCATATGCCGCAGGCGGCGGCGTTGCCGAGCTGGCCGCCCTTGCCGTCGCGATCCACACCGCTGCTGGTGCAGGCGGCGTCATATTTGGCGGCGTCGGACAAAATGTGCAGCTTATCAAACAAATCCAAAATAAACACTCCCGACGGAACAAATGTTCCTGTATGTTTTTATTTTAGCAGGCCTGTAAAGCAAAGTCAAGCGACGGGAAATTTTTACTCACAAAAAATACAGCCCCGCCGGCAGGCAGAGGCTGTTAAAAATCTTATAAAATGTCATATCACCAGCGGGCGCGGCGCCGCCGAGAAAAGATCGCTATGCCGTCAAGCTCAGTACATCTGGTGCTTGCCGATATACTCGTCAATCAGCGCAATGCGCTGTGCATGGGCGGCATCATTGCGTTCGCTGATGGCCAGCAGAATAACCTCCGAGAGAAACAGCGGTGCCGCATAGGAGTTCGTAAAGCCCAGCCCCTCGACCGCAGCGGTCAGCAGATAATTGGCTGAGGACGCCAGCGGCGAGGTGACGCGGTCGGTGATGACAATAATTTGCGCCCCGTTGCGGCGGGCAATATCCAGCAGCGAAAAATTTATCTCGGAATAATGCGGAAAGCTGTACAGCATCAGACAGTCCTCGGGACTGATATCAACCATCTGCTCAATGGCACGGCTTTCAGCCTGGTCGCAGCAAATAACATCCGGCAGCAGCAAAATGAGCTTGCGGTACATATAAGCGGTGCAGCAGGAGGTGCCGCGAAAGGCAGCGATAAATTTACGCTTGCTGCGAATCAGCGTATCCGCAACCTGTTCCACCGTGGCCATATCCAGCGTCTGGGCCGATTTATGCAAATTTTCCACGGTGCAACTTAAAACATCGTTGACAAGGTTTTCCTTTCGGAGAGTGTTTTTTCTTTTGCGGTATTTTTGGCCCGGAGAAAGTGCGCCGTCAATATATTGTGTCATCATGCGGGCGCCCATCTCGCGCTTAAAGTCGGAATAGCCCGCAAAGCCCAGAGCGCGCAGAAACCGGATAATAGAAGTGTCGCTGACGCCGATTTCAGCCGCCAGTGCGGTGATGGTTTTAAGCCCCAGCGTATCGATATGATCCAAAATATAATCGGCAATTTGTTTTTCGGTTTTAGTCAAAGACATCGCTTTGATTTTTTCAGTCAGATCCATCATAGTGGCACCCGCCCTTCCCTGTATTTTAAGATAACATAAAGCGGTCAAAATCTCAACAGGGTTTATGGGCTGACTGTCGGCGCACGGGGTACACAGAAGCAGAAAAGGACGGGCCAGACAGCCCGCCCTTTTTGTGTTGGATAACCTGAACCGCTTATTTGAGCAACGACAGAGCCTGTTCGATGCGATCCAGTGCCTTTTTGAGATTTTCCATCGAATTAGAGTAGGAAATGCGCACCTTGTTTTCGATGTTGAAGGCCTCTCCGGGAACCAGTGCCACCTGCGCCTTTTCGAGAATAAAGGCGGCCAGCTCCATGGCGTTATGGATGACAACGCCCTCGCAGGCCTTGCCAAAATAGGCCGAGACATCGGGCAGAAGGTAAAACGCACCCTTGGGGACAGCGCAGGAGATGCCCGGAATGGCGTTGAGGCGTTCGGTAACATAGGTCCGGCGCTTTTCAAATTCCCGCAACATTTCCGCCAGGTCGTGCTGTGGCCCGCGCAGCGCCGCAACGGCGGCCTTCTGCGAAATGGCGCTTGTCGACGATGTGGTCTGGCTCTGGAGCGCCGCAATCGCCTTGACAATCTCCTTGCGGGCAGCGGCATAGCCGATGCGCCAGCCGGTCATGGCGTAGGCCTTTGAAAACCCGTTAACCGTCACCGTGCGGTTCCAGACCTCTTTGGAAACGGCTGCGATGGAAAAATGCTTTTCGCCGTCATAGATCAGCTTTTCGTAAATTTCATCGGCGATGATGTAAAAATCGTGCTTGCAGGCCAGTTCGCCCAGACGGCGCAGGCTTTGCTCGCTGTAGACGGCGCCCGAAGGGTTGTTGGGCGTGCAGATGATAATGGCCTTTGTCCGGGGCGTAATGGCTGCCTCGATGGCGTCCATATCCAGAGTAAAGCCCGCATCCTCCCTCACCTGAACAAACACCGGCTTAGCGCCCGCAAGGCGTACCATTTCGGTATAGCTGACCCAGCAGGGTACGGGCAGCAGCACCTCGTCCCCCTCGCCGCAAAGGGCCATAACCGCGCTGAAAATTGCCTGCTTTGCACCGACAGCAGCACAAATTTCGTCCACGCCGTATTCAAGGCCGTTGTCGTCGCGCAGCTTATCCGCAATGGCGCGCCGCAGCTCCAGAATACCGTTGCCGGGGGTATATTTGGTGAAGTCGTCAACAATGGCCTTAATGCCGGCCGTTTTAATATAATGCGGCGTGCCGTAATCCGGTTCGCCCACGTTCAGGGAGATAATGTCCTTTCCCTCGCTGCGCAGCTGGGTCACACGGGCGATCAGCGCGGAGGTGGGGGAGCCTGAAAATTTGCTCATACGTTCTGCTAACATAAGTATTGCTCCTGTTACTTTAGATTTACGATGGGAAAGAGGCGTCCGGCCCGTGTTTGCCGCAGCCTTGCGCAACTGTCCGGACGCATCTTCCCGGCGAGTCTGTCTGCTTTAGGGGATATGTTCTGCCGCACATGGCCCGGCGGCGTTTTTACAGATGGGCGGATAATGATTTTTTCTCAGAATTATAAACTTCCTTGTTCATCATATCCAGTCTGGAGGCCACAATGCAGGTACCGACATGGTCACCGGTGACATTGATGGTGGTATGGCCGATGTCTACCACAGGCCAGATGGCGGCAATTAAGGGAAGCATGCCCATTGGCAGACCCAGCGCTTCAAAAAGCACGGCGGACATAACAACAGCAGTGCCCTTAACACCGGGTGCGCCGATGGAGAGAATGAGGCCCATGCCAACCGCCTGCAGCACCATCATGGGGGTCAGGGGAATATTATAC
>JAEWYJ010000094.1 GCA_023395695.1 Bacillota bacterium
GTCTTTTCCAGCAGGGTTTTAAGCTTTGCATTGGTGTCGTCCCATTCCTGCTGAATACCCACCGATGTATCGGTTCCCAATATCTCTCTGATTTGCCTGTCCCAAGCGACGGACATCTTCTCCGGGCTGCTGACCCCCTTCATAAGAAAATCCACCGCCGGAATATCCAGCCCTTCAATGCCCTTTTTTTGAAAGTCGCCATAATAAAAAATAATGTCCGGCTCAAGCGCAAGCAGCGACTCGGTATTTACCGCAAAGTTGGCATCGACAAAGGACGATTCCACCGACCGCCAATTAGGAAACACCTTTTCGACAATTTGGGGGTTGGATGTCAGAAACGACCGGGCGTTAATACCAATAATCATCTCGGTGTCCGGAATAGCGCTTACTACAAAGGACATAACCGGCGGGCTTAATATGACAATTCTTTTAATTTGGGCAGAAGCGGGAATTATCACTTCATACCCGCCTAAATCGGTAATGGTGCGCGGCGTACCGGCTTGTACCGGGGCCGCCCCGGCGGACGCGCCGGATACGGCGGGCGATTCGGGGAACTGATCTTCGCTTCCCTGAGGGGCGGATTGCCCGCAAGCCGCCAGTGTCAGGCACAGAGCGGCCGCGGACACGGCGCATATAATTTTATTTTTCATGTAAAGTCCTCCTTGTGCAGATGTAAACAACCGATTTAAAAGCATCCGGCTCTGGCGGCGTATTTTCGGCGCCGCTGTGTTATCCTTCTCGCCGATGCAAATTAAAAGACGCAGCATCGATAAAACAATTGACTGTTTTATCGGCACTGCGTCTCGGCGTCTGGCCATTGAACGATAAAAACCTTTTGGTTCTTTGCATTGATTAAGCTTTTTTGTTTGCACTTCGGGCAAAAGAGCGGAAATCGGACAAGCACCGTATCTGCCCGAAGCTGCACCCGTGTTTTATGTCCGCATACGGGGCAGCACACCCATTCGGTCGGCGCCACCTCACCACCTCACTTTCCGCATACCGTTATAACGTCTGGCGCTACGCATGGTTTTGAATTAAACCGATGGCATGCTTGAGAAATCCGTCGATAGCCGCCAATTTATCACCGGGCATATCCGCCAGATAATTAAAAAGCGCCCTGTCATTTTCATCGTGGTACTTTTCGTGCTCGCGATAGGCTAATCGCCCTTTTTCTGTCAGATAGAGTAAACTGCGCTTTCGGTCTTTGGCATCATCCTCTTTAGTAATCACCCCCCGCTCGTTGAGTCTTTGCAGCGTTTTATGAACGACAGGCCGGGTAATCCCAAACCTTCGGGCCAGCTCGGCACTGTGAATCCCGGGGAAATCGCCGACCATTTTGATAATATGGATTTCCCCGCGGTAAAAAGTCATATCTTCGCCGCCAAAGTTGAGAATATTGGTTTTGGTATTGGCAATTTGTTCGGTGAGCTCAATAAAGGAACGAATGACGTCGCCCGAACAGGCATCGGGCGACATGCTCCCCTTGCGATAGAGTTTGCCCTCATACCGCGCATCGTCCATACGGTCGGCAGCCGAAAGGCCCGCGGCTTGCACCGCCTTTTCAATCTCCTGACTGCTGGGCGGTAGGGGCACGCCGTCCAACAGTCCGGACAGCCAGCCGGGCATGTTGGGTGGCGCGTTTTGCCCATGCTCCGCATACTGCCCGACAATCAGCAGGTAGCCTTTGTCTGTTAGGGCCTCGGACAACTTGCGAATAAAGCCCGATAACTCTCCGCTCACAAAGTTGAGGATACCGGAAGCGATGATGATGTCGTAAGGGCCGCCCAGCGCATCTGCATTAAAATCGCCTGCGGTCACCTCTACCCGGCGTTCCCCATGGTGCCGGCGCACAATCTCCATTGTGACCTTTGCCACATCGGGCGCTTCAAAAACAGTTGCCGTGCTGTTTGGAAAGTGCTTTGTAAATTCAATGGCCAAGATGCCCGTCCCGCCGCCCAAATCCAATAGGCGCAGCGGCGTTTTGGGGTCGGGATACAGCTTTGACATTTGACCCAAAAAGACTTGCAGGCGTCCTGTATACATTTCGGGGATAGAAACCCGTGCCAGCTCCGAAAAGTCATAGGCCGGTTTGGGCAGGGCGTCTTTACGCTTTAGCTTCTGCTCCAGCTGTGTCAAAGATGTCATGCTCTCTCGGAAAAGTAATGCATCCCCCAGAAACACCTGACTGTTCCGGGATAAAAAATCCTGTGTTTCCGGCGCGTTGACGTAAAATGCATCCTGCTTTTTAATCCAGCCGCAGGAGACCAATGACAACAGCAGCAACTCAATCTGCCTTTTATCGCAGTGCAGCGCCGTTGCAACAGCATCCCCCGTTTGCGGTGTGTCAAGATAGGAGAACACATTCAGACGAATGGCCGCAAAAAGCAGCTGCGCCTCCTGATAGTTTTGCATTATTTTATAGTAGCGGCTCGGGTCGTTTTGCATGTTATATATCATCCCGGAATCCTCCTGTCTGCTACAGCGAGTTAGTAATCTCTAACCAATTGTAAGCATAGCATACGTATTTAATTATTGTCAAGCAAATATTTTAAATCTTTCGGCTTTTGGGCCACCTAATAAATCCGCGGACACTTTAACGCCTTTATAAGCTGTCTGTAATTTTGCTGCTTCCAGCCTATGGCAAAAATGAGCCCTTACATTTTATAACAATTTTTCTTGACGCAACCGGCTGGTTCGCTGTATAATTGTAAGGTTAAAAAATAAATTAATAATGTTGTGCCCTGCAACGGCACGGAAAATAGGTGGATCATTTGAAAAGAACAGATTTACGCAACATCGCCATTATTGCGCACGTTGACCACGGCAAAACCACACTGGTCGACGGTATGCTCGCTCAGAGCGGCACCTTCCGCGAAAACCAGCAGGTAGAGGAATGCGTCATGGACTCCGGCGCCATCGAGCGTGAGCGCGGCATTACTATTCTGGCAAAAAACGCCTCGGTGAATTATAACGGTACTAAAATTAATATTGTGGATACCCCCGGACATGCCGATTTTGGCGGAGAGGTTGAGCGTGTGCTCGGCATGGTTTCGGGCGTGCTGCTGCTGGTGGACGCGGCAGAAGGGCCAATGCCGCAGCCCCGTTTTGTGCTGTCAAAGGCATTGGAGCTGGGCCTGTCGGTGATTGCGGTTGTTAACAAGGTAGACAAGCCCGATGCGCGCGTGCATGAGGTCGTTGACGAAGTGCTTGAGCTTATGCTGGACCTTGGCGCCTCCAACGAGCAGCTTGATACCCCTATGGTATTCTGCTCCGGTCGTGCCGGCACCTCCTCCTATTCGCCCGACGTACAGGGCGCGGATCTGACCGCACTGTTTGAGACGATTCTCGAATACATTCCCTGTCCCGACTTAGACCCCGAAGGCCCGCTGTCGGTGCTTGTCTCAACGGTCGACTACAATGAATTTGTCGGCCGCACCGCCGTCGGCCGTATTGAGCGCGGCGAAATGAAGGTCAATCAATCGGTCGCTATCTGCGATTTTCACGATACCACGGTAAATCTGCGCGGCAAAATTACCGCCATCTATCAGTTTGAGGGCATAGGCAGGACGCCGGTGCAGTCGGCCAAGGCCGGAGACATTGTCATGTTTTCGGGAATTGAGGACATCACCATCGGCAACACGCTGTGCGCGCCCGAAAAAATAGAGCCGATTGAATTCACCAAAATTTCTGAGCCGACCGTGGAGATGACCTTTGCGGTCAACGACAGCCCGTTTGCCGGAAAGGAAGGTAAATTCGTCACCTCGCGCCAGCTGCGCGACCGCCTGTTTCGTGAACTGTTAAAGGATGTGTCGCTTCGCGTCGAGGACGGCGCCACCACCGACAGCTTCCGCGTTCTGGGTCGCGGTGAGATGCATCTCTCGGTTTTAATCGAGACCATGCGCCGCGAGGGCTTTGAGTTTGCCGTCGGCGCGCCCCGCGCCCTGATGCATGAGGAAAACGGCATGCTGATGGAGCCGTTTGAAACCGCGATTATCGACGTCCCCTCGGGCTCGGTGGGCAGCGTTATGGAAAAGCTCGGCGCCAGAAAGGCCGACCTTATCAGCATGAATCCCGTCGGCGAACGCATGAAGCTTGAATTTTTGATTCCGTCGCGCGGCCTGTTCGGCTACCGCAGCGAATTTTTGACCGATACCCGCGGCGAGGGCATTATTGCGACGCTGTTCCACGGCTACGACGCCTTCCGCGGCGAGATTATAAGCCGCCAGAGCGGCTCGCTGATTGCGCACGAGACCGGAGAGGCCGTCACCTATGGCCTGTACAACGCGCAGGAGCGCGGCGATCTGTTTATTGATCCCGGCACGCCCGTGTATGCCGGCATGGTGGTTGGCGCCTCCCCCAAGCTGGAGGACATTGTCGTCAACGTCTGTAAGCGCAAGCACGTCTCAAATATGCGCGCTTCCGGCTCGGACGACGCACTGCGTCTTACCCCGCCGAGGAAGCTCTCGCTGGAAGCCTGCATTGAATTCATTGCCGACGACGAACTGCTTGAGGTTACGCCCAAGAGTCTTCGCATCAGAAAGCGGGAGCTCTCGCACGACCTGCGCATGAAGCGCCTTAAAAGCGGCAAATAAGCCAAATGCAACAACTGCATCTGCTTTGGTGTCATCCGCTTTGCACAATGCATAGGATATAGCATCCCTTTGGTTATTTTCAGCACAAGGGGCTTGACAGCATTGCTTGTCTGTGCTTTAATACAAGAAACCGATGATGCGGAGAGTAAACCGATAACGCGCTCACAGAGAGCCGGGGAAAGCTGGAATCCCGGCAGCAACACGAATCGGTATGGATGGACCGCAGAGGGCGCACGGAAAGGGCAAAGGCCCGAGTATTTTGCGACGCATTCGCCGGCGTTAAAGGGCAGGGGATGTGTTGGCATCCCGAATAAAGCGGCCGTGCTTTGCGTGCGGCAATCAAGGTGGCACCGCAGGAATGATTTCTTCCTGTCCTTGAAACAATAGTATTGTTTCAAGGACAGGTTTTTTATTTTTTAGCAGGGTTTATATCCGGCCGCACACAGTATAAGGAGTGGATTTTAATGTAACAGCTCTTTTGGCTTGCACGATGGCGACGCTTATAAATTTTTCGCCGTTCACCATCCCAATTCAACTATTTATGTATGAAAGAGAGCGATTACAGATGAAAAAGTTATTAACCGTTTTGCTCGTTTCCATGTTGACGCTGCTTGCCGCCTGTGGCAGCCCGTCCGCCGCTCCTTCTTCTGCCGCGCCCTCGGGCGGCGATGCCTCCCCGGCCGCACCACAAACTGAAAAAATTAAGATTGGCCTTGTGCAGATGATGGAGCACCCCTCGCTTGACGAAATTCGCGAAGCGGTTCTTACCCAGCTGACCGCCGAGGGCTTTGACGCCTCCAAGGTAGATATCGACTATCAGAACGGCCAGGGAGACCCCGGCACGCTTAATTCCATCGCACAGAAGTTTGTCGGTGACGGCGCAGACCTTATTAT
>JAEWYJ010000185.1 GCA_023395695.1 Bacillota bacterium
TCTTCTTGAAAAAACCCCCCCCCCCCCCCCCGACTTTAATGCGGCTTTAATATTTGAGATCATCAAAGCCCGGGACAGGCGTTCCCGCATATGCCGGTACCGGATCGGACGTTCGGGCGGCAAAGGCGTCGCCTTGCTGCAGCTTAAAGCCGCCGACCAGCGTTTCAAGCATCTGCGCCTGACCCGACAGCTCTTCGGAAGCGGCCGCGCTCTGCTGCGCCGTCGCTGAATTGGTCTGAATGACCACCGAAATTTGCTCTATGCCCTGTGTAATTTGCACCACCTGCACAGCCTGCGTTTCAGATACCGCAGCGATGGCCTGCACTTTTTTGCTGGCGCCGGCAGCCTGCTCGACCACCTGACTGAGCGACTTTGCGGTCTGGCCGGCAATTCTGGTGCCCTTGTCGACGGCGTTTGTGGCGCGTTCGATCAGGGCTGTTGTACTCTTGGCCGCCTCGGCGCTCTTTCCGGCCAGATTGCGCACCTCGTCGGCTACAACGGCAAAACCCTTGCCCGCCTCGCCCGCGCGCGCAGCCTCCACCGCCGCGTTGAGCGCCAGAATGTTGGTCTGAAAAGCAATATCGTCTATCGTCTTAATAATTTTGCCAATTTCGTTGGAGGCGCCAGCAATGTCGTTCATTGCCGCAATCATATGGGCCATCTGCTCGTTGCTGCGGTAGACGCCTTCTCCGGACTGTTCGGAGAGCTGCCCCGCCTCACGCGCATTTTGAGCGCTGTCTTTAATTTGTGCCGAAATAGACGCCACCGTTGCCGAGAGCTCCTCAATGGCAGCGGCCTGTTCGGTCGCACCCTGACTGAGCGCCTGCGCACCGGCCGCAACCTGATCCGATCCGCTGGCCACCTGGCCGGAGGCAATATTAATTTGCAGCAGCGTATGGTTGAGCGCATTCAAAATTTTGGCCATGGCCTCCTTAATCTGCGCAAGATCGCCGGGGAAATCGGCCTCGGTTCGGAGCGTCAGGTCGCCGTCCGCCATCGCGCCGAGCACCCGCTTAATATCGCTGATAATAGCGCGCTGCGTCAGCGTAATGCGCTCGGTCGCAGCAGCCAGCTTGCTGGTTTCGTCCCGCGTGCCAACAGATGGCACGTCGGAGTGCAGATCCCCCTCAGAAAGGTCGGACAGGCGGCTGGTGCACAGCATGACGGGGTCGGCAATTCTTTTGGAAACCCGACCCGCTATGACAACCGATACTGCCAGCGAAAGCACCAGCAGCGCCAGTATGGCCCCTGCCGCCAGCAGCGTACCCTGAATAAAATCCATTGTCGGGGCATTAATGGCAATGCTCCAGCCGTTGGTATCGGCAACCGGCGCATAAGCAATATAGCGCATCTGGCCGTTTAGCGTGCAGCGGTCAAAGCCGCTTTCACCGCTCTGCATAGCCGCATGAATCTGCGCCAGCGCGCTCAAGGAAGCGTCGTTCTGCGCCGCCGCCCCAAGATTTTCGCCGGCTTGCAGTGCATCCCCGTCGGTATGCGCAACCGTGCCACCGGCAGCGTCGATCATATAAGCGCCGCTGTTGTCGCTGACATGAATAGATGCCATAATATCGTTTAAAAATGTTTCGGGCGGCACAAAGTAGACTGCGCCTATTACCTTGGTTCCGGGCACGCCCTCTTTCCAGAGCGGGGCGGCTACTATAATGGTTGTCTCACCGGTAATCTGGCTGATTAGCGGCTCAGAGACGCTGGCCTCGCCGGCAATAGCCTTTTTAAAATAGTCTCTCTCACTGTAATCCTTACCGTCAAACACACTTTTCCCGTTTTCATCCAGCACGTTGCCGCGGACAAAGCCATGCAGCTGGGCCCGCTGCGAAATAATCATCTGCTTATCCAGCAGCGGTGTCGCGGGGTTGGCAAGCCGAGGTCCGGCCCCCACCTCTATCGCGATGCTTTTATATTTTTCAAGCTCGTAGGAAACCCGTGCGGCAGCCAGAACGGCGGTTTCCTGCATAGTGTTGCGGATGAGATTCGACGTGCTTGCGTAATTAAGCGCTATAGCGGTTCCCCCAACCACTATAAGCGAAATGCACACAAGTGTAATAATTGCAGCCATAATTTTAGATTTTATGCTTTTCATAATGCCCCCCATCCTTTTTTGAAAGCGGAAAATACCGGCTGCGTCTCGGCTTGAATCCCCCAAAAGCCCCAAAGGCCTCTCCAGATGCCAAACCGCCTCCCATTCTAAAACACATCCCGACTCCGCTTAATTTTTTTCGCGCTACCTCGTCGCAAAAAATTCGGACAAAGAATATAGACTGCCATTTATATCCTGTTCCGATGATGGAATTTTAGCATACTCGCCACGGCATTACAATGTGCGACAGAGCCAGGCCCTATTTTTCATAATAATGAATAATATTATTAGATAAGTGAATGTAAAGTTTCACAAATACATTTTATTGAAGCCCTGCTGTCAACGGAGCCTGCCTTGCATGCATTGCACTTTGTAAAACGCACCCCCGCCACTTAACAGATGGGCAAAACAAAGGAATGGCACAGCTTTTGCGCTATACCATTCCCAATATTAGTTTTATTGATAGCATCATACCGCCTGATAACCGCCATCTTTGGGGACTGTAAATTAAGGCTGCAAATTTTTGACCCATTCGGCCATTTCTTCGGTAAACAATAGCGGGGTGCCGCCGGTGTGGAAGAAAACAACAGTCTCATCGTCGTGAAATGCGCCCTGCCGGACCAGATCAATATAAGCGCTCATAGCCTTGGCCGTATAGGTCGGATCCAGCAAAACAGCCTCGGTTCGCGCCAGAAGCAGCTGGGCCTCGCGGCTTTTTTCGGTGGGGACGGCGTAACCCGCGCCCATGTATTCGCCGTAGATGGTGATATCGTCCCTGTTAATTTTAAATGGATACCCCATGGCGGCGGCGTCCTTGTTAAACTCCTCCTCCACCATGGCCCGTCCCTCAGCAGGCGAGCGCGAAAGGGCAACTCCGTGAACCTTGGTATCCATTGAAAAAACGCGGGTACCCAACAGAACGCCGGTCAGCGTGCTGCAGGTCGCACCGGGGACAAAAATATGGTTGGCGTGAAGCCCCTGCGAATTAAGCTGGTAATTCAGCTCGCAGACCGCATGGACATAGCCGGCTGTTCCCTGCAAGGAACGCCCTCCCCGCGGGATGAGATAGGGCTTTTTGCCTTGTGCCTTCAGGGAGCCGATCACCTGCGCAATTTTTTCCTCTCCGGCCCGGAGTTTTTCCTTATCCAGCCGTTCAGGCGAAACGCTTGGGTCAATGTCATCCACAAAAACCTGTCTGGCGCCAAACATTTTTTGTAAAATTCGGTTGCCCTCGTATACCCCGTCGTCCGGCTCGGTGAGAACCAGAATGCACGCCAGGCCCAGCTTGGCGCAGGCGGCGGCGGTAAGGCGGCCGTGATTTGTCTGCACTGTGCCCGAGGTGATGATGGTGTCGCAGCCCTTGGCAAGGGCATCGCCCAGCAAAAACTCCAGCTTTCGCAGCTTGTTTCCGCCGGTGGCCAGGCCGTTGAGATCGTCGCGCTTCATCAGTATGCGCGGGCCGCCAATGGCCTGCCGGAGGCGTTTAAGCTCCTCAAGCGGGGTCGGCAGGCTGGCAAGGTGCACCCGCGGCATCGTTTCATATCCCATGGTTGCCGCACTTCTTTCCATTTTAATTATTTATAGCCGGCAGCCCGCTTAACGGGCCGCCTTTATTTTTATGTTCCTGTTTATCGGCGCCTGCTCCTTGGGGATGGGCGCACCGGTTTCAGGGTCCACATACCAGACGGCAAAGCCGATAAACGCATAGATCAGCGAAATGACCGGAACGAGGTAGCACAGGAACACGTAGGGGATATATTCGCTGTACAGTACCCCCAGCGTGCCGCAGAAATATACGGCATTGGTGTGCCACGGCATCAGCGTGCCGCCCAGTGTGCCGCAGTCCTCCATGGTGCGGGAGAGCACATCCGGCGAGACGCCTTTTTCCCGGTAGATAGGCGCAAACAGTTTGCCGGTAAGGACGTGGGACATCGACATGGTACAGCCGATAGCACCGGCCATATAGGAGGTCAGCATGGTGCTCAGGACCAGGCTGCCGACCGAATTAATCTTCTTGACGAACAGGCCCAGAAAGTTATTCAAAACCCCCATCTTATCAAGCATACCGCCCAGACCCATGGCAAAAATCATAATCATGCAAATATCATACATGCTGACGATGCCGCCGCGGTTAAGCAGCTTATCCACCAGCAAAATGCCGGAATTGATTGAGAAGCCCTTATACATGGCGTAGATAACATCTTTAAACGAAGCCGCCTGAGAAATTATGGCCACAACCCCGCCGAACGCCCCGCCAAGCAGAATGGTGGGCAGAGCGGGCAACTTAAGCATCAGCAGGACAATAATCAGAACAACGGGCAGCAGGGGCAAAAAGCCCATATTAAAATTGGAGGACAGACCGTTCATATACTCTACGACGGTGGTCGGATCATAATTGGCGACGGAATAGCGGGAGCCGATAACGCCAAACAGCACCATGGCGATCAGCCAGCCGGGTATGGTGCTGTAGCACATGGAGCGGATGTGATTGAACAGCTCGCCACCCGCCATTGCGGGAGCCAGGTTGGTGGTGTCGGAAAAGGGGGACATCTTATCGCCAAAAAGCGCGCCGCAGATAACCGCGCCGGCAATAATACCGGCAGGGAAGCCCATGCTCAGGCCTATGCCCATGCAGGCCAGCCCGGCCGAGGCCGCCGATCCGTAGGAGGTGCCGGTACAGACCGAAAGGATGGAGCACAGCAGCATTGTCGCCGGCAGAAATATGCTGGGGCTTATAATCTTTAAGCCGTAATAAATCAGCGTGGGCACCGTGCCTGAAAGAATCCACGCGCCGATCAGGCAGCCTACAGCGGCAACGATGACAACCGACTGAAAGCCGTCCCGGACTCCGGTCAGGGCAAAGTCCTCTACTATTTTCCAATCCAGCTTTCGAATTTTGCAGTAGAGGAACATAATCATCCAGGTTAAAAACAGCGGAACAACCAAGGATAAGCCCATTCTTACGCAGGTGACAATTTCAGCAATAATAATAATCATCAGGATGACGGAATCGCGCATAGAAACGATAGGTTTTTCGTTACTCTCGACAGATCTTTCCATATTAATCCTCCATCTTTTCTTGTCACGGTGTGTCTTCGGATATGCTGCTTTTAGAATGCTCCTTTTGCCCGGACCCGACTACTTTTTAAGATTCTCAACCAGTTCTTTTATTCGGCGTACCCCCTCCTTAATGTTTTCTTCGCTGGTGGCGTAGGAAATACGGACAAATCGTTCGCAGCCGCTGCCCATACCCGCGGCGGGCACCGTCGCCACGTACTTTTCCAAAAGAAGCCTTTCGCAAAACTGCGCGCCGCTCAGCCCAAGTGCCGAGACATCAACCATGACGTAAAACGCGCCGTAGGGCTTGACATAGGACAACCCGTCGATAGCGTCCAGACCGTCCAGCATCATCTGCCGGCGACCCGCAAAGGCGGCGATCATTTCTTCAACCTGCTTTTGCGTGTTCGGGCTTTCCATCGCCTTGGCCAGACCGGCCTGAATAAAGGTGGGCGAGCAGGTGGTGGAGTACTGATGCGTTCTCAGAATACGCGCAGCCAGACTTTCTGCCGCCGCAATATACCCGATGCGCCAGCCGGTCATCGCAAAGGTTTTGGAGAAACCGCTGATGATAACCGCGCGCTCCTTCATGCCGGGAAACGAGGCAACGGAGGTAAAACCGGCGCCTTCATAGGTCAGCCTGCTGTAAATTTCGTCGGCCAGAATCATTATGTTATGTTCTGCCGCCAGCGCGCACAGCGCCTTGAGCGATTCGTAGCTGAACACCGCGCCGGTCGGGTTGCTGGGGTTGTTAAGCATAATCATCTTGGTCTTGTCGGAAATGGCGGCCCGGACCGCGTCCAGATTAATCTGAAAGCCATTTGCAGCGTCCAGTGGCACATCCACATAGGCAGCGCCGCACATATAAACCAGACATTTATAGGAGATAAACGCCGGAGACAGGACAATGACCTCATCGCCTTCGTCCACAAAGGTGAAGAGTACATTGTTAAGCGCCTCCGCCGCACTGCTGGTTACGATAATTTCAGTCTCGGGATCATAATCGGCGCCCGTCTCTTTCCGGATATATCCCGCCAGCACCCGTCGCAGCGCGGGATATCCCCGATTAGAGGTGTAGTGGGTCTGGTTGTCGCGGATAGCCTCAATGGTGGCCTCCTTAATATCTGACGGCGTGTCAAAATCCGGCTCTCCCGCACTGAACGGAATGACCGGCAGTCCTTGTGCCCGCATAGCGGTTGCACGGTCCAGAATGGCGCGAATGGGAGAGGCCTCCACCTTGGTCAGCCGCCGCGCGCCCACCGCAAAATCGTAATTGCTTTGCATATGCTTTACCTCTTTTCATTAATTCCGGCTCGGCCCGGGTTTGCTTCGGTTTTAAACAAAGCTTATTCTCAGCAATAGGCGCTTTTGTCAACCACGTCGGGCCATTGCTTGCCTTGCAGAACCGTCAGGCACCCTTTTGCGCACTGCACCGACATACGGTCGAGCGCCTCTCTGCTCAACGCCGCCATGTGCGGCGTAACAATCAGGTTTTTGGCGCCAAACAGTGGGTTTTCGGCCCGGGCGGGCTCCTCACTGAAAACATCGACTCCCGCGCCCGCAATAATGTTTTGATTGAGCGCATCGGCAAGATCGGCCTCGTTGACAATGGCTCCACGGCTGGTGTTGATTAGCAGCGCGGTTTTTTTCATCATCCGCAGCTCAGGGGCACCAATCATATTCTTTGTCTGCTCGGTCAGCGGATTATGGATGGTGATGATATCGCATTCCTGCAGCAGCCGGTGCAGGTCCTCGTAATACGCGCAGCCGGCTGCCTCCACCTTTTGGCGGTTGCCGGAATGGCTGAACCCGGCGACCTGCATGCCGACCGCACGGCAAATTTCGGCCACGATGCGGCCGATAGCACCCACCCCGATAATGCCTACCTTTTTATCGCAGAGCTCAAAGGCTTTTTTTGCATCGCGAATTTTCCAGTCCCCCGCTCTGAGCGCACTGTCCGACTCCATGAAGTTTTTAGAGAGCGCAAACATCATAGCAACCGTGTGCTCGGCAACCGAGCGGTGGTTGGCCCCCGGTGTAAATACCACCGGAATGCCGAGCGCCGTGGCATAGGCCACGTCAACATTGTCGTAGCCGACCCCGGTTCTTCCGATCACCTTGAGTTTGGGGCAGCTGTCAATAATCCGGGCGTCGCAGACGCCAACCCGGATAATAAATGCATCAGCTTCCCTCAGCTGATTCAGATAGCCGGCGGGCTCGGCGGAGTTTGCAATAAAAAGCTCGGCGCCGCTCTCCTTGAGAAGCGCCATTCCGGCCTGACTCAGCGCATGGGTCAAAACAACCTTCATAATCTGGTCCCTCCATTTTAATCGCAGGAAACGGTAAGCACGCCCGGTGCTCCCTCAGGGTTTCTGCTTGGCCTCGGTATAGTCGTACCAGCCTTTTTGCGTCTTTTTGCCGAACTCGCCTTTTTTAAACTTTTCAATAACCAGCTTGCTGGGCTTGTCATAGTCGTCGCCGCTTTCGGCATACCGGTCGCGGCGGACATAATAGTTGACGTCAATACCGGTCAAATCCATCAGGCGGAACGGGCCCATCGGGTAGCCAAGCCCTTTTTCGCACGCGGTGTCAATGTCCTCAACCGAAGCAATTCCTTTTTCAAGCAGCAGGCAGGCTTCTCTTGTGACGGCCGCATTGATGCGGTTGGCAACAAAGCCCGGTATCTCCTTATTGATGATAATGGGCTGCTTGCCCGTATGGCGCGCAAAGGCATAAGCGGACTGAACGGTCTCTTCGCCCGTATGCGGCCCCCGCACAATTTCAACCAGCGCCATTACCAGCGCGGGATTAAAATAATGAATGTTCAACAGCCGTTCGGGATTTTTTGTCACGTCGGCAAATTTTGAGCTGACCATATTCGAGCTGTTTGTGGCCAATATTGCATCGGGCTTGGTCAGCCTGCTGATGCGCTCAAACAGCTGGCGCTTAACCTCGAGATCTTCAATAATGGCCTCGATGATGAGATCCGCCTGTGCGGCAACGGCGTCAACATCCTGAGAAAACGCCAGCCTCCCGGAAATTTCGTCGGCCTCCTGCGGCGTGACGCGGCCTTTGGCGACCCGCCCCGCCAGGTAGTCGGCAGCCCAGGCCCGGGCCTGCTCCACCGCGGCGGAAAAAGAGTCGCAAAGAATGACTTTATACCCGTGCGCCCTGCCGTTTAAAACGGTATTCATGGCAATCTGCCGGCCCATTGCGCCTGCGCCGATAACGGCAACGGTTCTGATGCGGTCAATGGTCATAAAATATTCCCCCTTATGATAGTGCCTGCAACACTGCAAGGCTAGTCCAACCGCTCGATTATTGTGGCCATTGCCTGTCCGCCGCCAATGCATAACGCGGCGAGCCCCAAGCGGCCGCCGGTACGTTGCAGGCTGTGCAGCAGCGTAACAATAAGGCGGGCGCCGGTGCTGCCAAGCGGATGCCCCAACGCAATTGCGCCGCCGTTGATATTAACTCTGGCGGGGTCAAGTCCCAAATCGCGGATGCAGGCCACCGCCTGTGAGGCAAACGCCTCGTTAAGCTCCACCAAATCGAGCTGTTTGAGCGTTATGCCGGTGCGTTCAAGAATTTTTCGCGTGGCCGGCACCGGCCCGTAGCCCATAATGGCGGGGTCGAGCGCCACGCGGGTGATGTCCACTATTTTGGCCAACGGCTTGAGGCCGGTTTCCCGAACCTTTTTGCCCGACATCAGCACCAGCGCGGCTGCGCCGTCATTGCGCCCGCAGGAATTACCCGCTGTGACGGTACCGTCCGGCTTTACAATGGGCCTGAGCTTCGAGAGTGTTTCCACCGTTGTGCCGGCACGTGGGAATTCATCGACATCAAATATAAAGGCGTTCTTTTTAGAGCGGATATCCACCCCGACGGTCTCTGCCTTAAAATGCCCGGCCGCAATGGCCGCAAGCGCCCGCCGCTGGCTTTCGGCCGCAAAGCAATCTTGCGCCTCGCGCGAGATATTAAAGCGCTCGGCGACATTTTCGGCTGTTCTGGGCATACTCAGCTCCTGGCCGTAGACCGAAAGCGGCTGCGCAGTTGAGCCCGCTTCAATATTGGAATCCACCAGCGTAAGCACACCGTCGCCCCAGCGCCCGTTGCGCAGATACTGCGGCGCGCGGCTCATATTCTCAGCGCCGCCTGCTATGACGGTATCCGCCTCTCCGAGCCAAATTTCCTGACAGCCGTTGAGCACCGCCTGCATAGCCGAGGCACACAGCCGGTTGACCGTAAAACCGGGTACCGCTTCGGGCAGCCCCGCCTCAAGCAGGGCGCATCTTGCAATATTAGAGGCTTCGGTGCTTTGTCGCACTTCGCCCAAAATGACCTCGTCCACCATGCTGCCGTCTATATTGGCGCGCCGGAGCGCCTCCCCAATTACCAGCGCGCCCAGTGTGTGCGCCGGAACCCCTTTGAGCGACCCTCCGTATTTTCCAATTGCCGTACGAACGGCACCCATGATATAGATGCTTTCCATTCGTTGATCTCCCTTTCACAATCTTTCTGCTACGCAGCCGCGGCCTTTTGACGACCGCTTCACAAAATACTAAAGCAATATTGATGCCAACTATAAGCGGCCCTGCAAAATAACCTCTGTGCGCCCGCCTGATATCCCTGAATATAAGCAATACACCGGCAGCTGCCTGACGCTTTTAAGCCAAATTCGCAGCCTGTATCTTTGATGCCTGCATTTTAAGCTGCTTGCGGTCGATTTGCCGACGCCATTTAAAATATGTGAAATGCAGAGCGATAAAAGTGCAATGTGCAGTGCAAAAGTGCAATGTCTGCATATCTCATTGCACTTTTGGGCGGCATATTGCGGCTGATTGTGCAGATTGGCGGGTGGGCAACCCATAAAGGTAAGCTGACCTAAAAATGTGGAGATTGGCGTTTTTCACGCCCTTACCCCGTTGGCCCGTGGCAAAATCCGCCAGCGTCCACCCCGAAGTTCGGGCATTGTCCCGCGGTTTTTAATCAATAAGCAGCAACCGGACAATCGCCCTGCCATGCAGGCTTGATTGTCCGGTTGCTTTGCTTTTTGAAATCAAATTTTTTGTAAGCCTTTCATTTTGGCACATTTTTTGCATATTCATATACCCGACCAACTTAAAAAGCAATGCCAAATTGGCGTGTGTATTTTTTGCGCCGCAAGACGCCGGATTCAGGCGGGCTGACGCTCAACAAGGGGAACACAGCAACGCAAAAAACACGCACGTCGACGCTGGGCCGCTTTCAAAATTACCCGGCTATAACACAGCGGCATAAAATACACCGATAAGGCTGTATGCTTTTTAAGCTGTCCGGCTATAAAGCCCCAACAGCGCCGGGCTGGGTGTTCGGCGCTTGTGAAAGGAGATACGGAAAGACGGTGATGTTAAAATGAAATTCAATCATATTCTGTATGAAAACCGCGGCGGCATTCTCTACCTGACACTGAACCGCCCCGATGTTCGCAACGCCCTGAGCCCGGAGATGTGGCACGACATCCGCACTGCAACCCAGTGCGCCCGGGAAGACGACGCGGTCAGGGTAATCGTTGTCAGCGGTGCCGGAGACAAAGCGCTGGCCAGTGGCGCGGACATTCGCGAAATACATGACCGCGCCTATTTAAAAATGCTGCAGGCCACCGCGTCGCGCTCGCTTAAGGAGCTGGAGGATCTGTATAAGCCGGTTATCTGCGCCGTCAACGGTTATGCGCTGGGCGGTGGGTGCGAGCTGGCAATGGCCTGCGACATCCGCATTGCCACCGCAAAGTCTAAATTCGGCCAGCCTGAGGCAAATCTGGGCATCATTCCTGGCGCAGGCGGCACGCAGCGCCTGCCCAGACTGGTTGGCATTGCAAAGGCCAAGGAGCTGATCTTTACCGGGCGGATTATAGACGCTCAGGAGGCCTGCGCAATCGGCCTCGTCAACAAGGTTACCGGGGACAGCCGCGAAGCGCTGATGAAGGAAGCTGAGGAGATGGCCGGACAGATGATAGCCAAAGGCCCGGTTGCGCTCATGATGAGCAAGCTTGCCATCAACACCGGCAGCGAGACCGACATGGGCACCGGGCTGATGATTGAATGCCTCGCTCAGACCGTCGCCTTTTCCACCGGAGACCGCAAAGAAGGCACGGCGGCATTTTTAGAAAAACGCCCGGCTAATTTTAAAGGGCGCTGACGCCCATTCCAAAAGCCGCAAAACATTTTTGTCAGGAGGCTCATTCCAATGAAACCTATGCAAGGCATCAAGGTTGTCGAACTGTCTACCATGCTGGCAGGCCCAATGACGGCCAGAATACTGGCCGAGTGGGGCGCCGACGTGATTAAGGTCGAGTCGATGAACGGCGACGCATGGCGCAAGCAGGCCGGCACCACCCTTTCTCCCTGCACAAAGGAGGCCAACCCTAACTTTGACATGCAGAATATGAACAAGCGCTTTGTCGCGCTGAACCTGCGAGCCGAAGAGGGCCGCGCGGCCATGATGAAGCTCTTATCCGGGGCCGATGTCTTTGTCACCAACTACCGCATTCAGGCGTTGGAGCCGATGGGGCTGACCTATGCGCAGCTCAAGGATCAGTTCCCCCGCCTGATCCACGCGTCGGTGCTTGGCTATGGCGAAAAAGGCCCTGAGCGGGACCGCCCCGGCTACGACTATACCGTTTTCTTTGCAAGAACCGGCCTCATGGCTGACCTGGCCCCGGCCGGCGGCCCGCCGCTTGTGCCCATTGGCGGAATCGGCGATCACAGCGTGGCCGTCGCGCTGTCCGGCGGAATTGCCGCCGCGCTTTATAAAAGAAGCGTCACTGGTCAGGGCGAGAAGGTTGACGTTTCGTTGTTGCAGGCGGGTACCTTTATTCTCTGCACCGGCATTTTAAACGGCTTTAACGGGCGCAGGCTCCCGCGTGACCGCTATGACTGCGGACATGCCGGCAGCAATACTTATCAGGCGTCCGACGGCGAATGGTTTTACCTTGCCGTCATCGATTATCGGCGCTTTCCCGAATTTTGTGAGGCGGTCGGACTACCTGACATTGCAGCCGATACGCGGTTTTCCACGGCGGAAGCCTACTACAAGAACCGCGGGGAGCTGACCCGGATTTTTGATGCCAAATTCAAGGAGCAGCCTATCGCCCATTGGCATGCGCTGCTGGATGCGCACGATCTTCCGCATGAAATTCTGTACCACTTTAAGGACGTGCCGCACGACCCGCAGGTTCAGGCAAACCACTATACTTATTTTTATGAATATCCGGACGGCACTAAAACGGTGTTCGCCAACGGCCCGGTACATTTTGGTTCGATAGATCCTTCGGCTATTCCCTGTAAAACCTCAGGCCCAATCGGCTGTCATAATGACGAGGTACTCAAAGAGCTTGGCTATACCAACGCGGCCATCAGCGCCATGCGCGGGGTCGGCGATATTAAATAGCCTGAAAGACAGGCGGCAGAATCACCCCGCATATATCCATTCACACAGGAGCGGGTTAAACCGACGGATTGCTTGGGAATCCATATCGGCGCTGCCTCCGGCAAGGCGGTCGTTTGGCGGGAAGAGGAAAACGGGTCGCGCATGCAGTCGGGTTGCTCTGCACCCGCGCCGTTTTCACCGAATCGGAGGCTGCGTCACAAATTCCCCAGAACAGGCTTTCCGCAGATATCAGCGCCGGCATCCGGCATTAGGGCACAAAGCGTACCGTGGGTATGGCGCTGCGTCGGGCCTAAAAATTCTGCCACATGCGGCGGCCTGAACTGCAATACCGCATGATACATGCCATAAAATACGCGCTCAATCGGCGTCGGCACCCCCGCGCCGCCGGCCGGCAGGTGCCGTCGGGGCGGCCGTTCCTGGCTGAAAAACACATCATGAGAGAAGGTACCACATTATGAGCGAGAGCGAGAGCGCTACGCCCAGTAATAACAGCATCCCTGACAGCGTTCCGGCGCCCGCACCAAAGCCTAAACGGCCGCTGCCAAAGTCCATGACTATGCTCAATGCGCAGACGACTGCCCTGTTTGAGAACGCCCGTCTTGCCAAGGCGCGCGGCGAGAAGGTTGGCTGGTCTGCCTCCATCTTCCCGCAGGAGATTGCGGAGACGCTGGGCCTGAACATTCTTTACCCTGAAAACCATGCGGCCGGTATTGCGGCCCGCCATCAGGCCGACCCGTTTTTACAGGAATGCGAGGGCGCGCTTGGCTATTCAAACGACCTGTGCGCTTATGCCAAGGTCAATTTAGCCTATGCCTCGGTCTTAAACGGCGAAAGCGGCCTTGAGCTGCCCGACGGCGGCAAAATGCTCCGTCCCGACTTTCTGCTGCTGACCAACAATATCTGCAACCAGCTGACCAAGTGGTATCAAAACCTTGGCAGGCAGATGAATATTCCGGTGTTTTTTATCGACACCTGCTATAACCCCTACGATTACGTGACCGAGACCCGTGTGCGCTATGTTCGCGCACAGATTGATACGCTGATCCAAGACCTATGTGCCTTCACCGGCAAGGCGTGGGATGAGACACATTTTAAAAGGATTATGGAAATCTCTCAACGCAACAGCAGCCTCTGGGAGCGCGCCAACGACCTGATGGATAAAAAACCCGCCCCCTTAAGCGGATTTGAGCTTTTTAACTATATGTCCTGTATGGTCTGCAA
>JAEWYJ010000212.1 GCA_023395695.1 Bacillota bacterium
GTGAACCATGTCAGGCGGGGAACCGAGCAGCATTAAGCGGAGCGCCTTGTGTGCCGCAGGTAATCTGCATCCCCGCATGAGAGCCCACAGGCGGTTTTGACTGCTTTTGTTATTGTAACGCGCGGCGTGCGCACAACGTTTAATTTGCTTTTGCGAGGTGATTTATAGGATGCGGCAGGCGCTTTATAGATTATACCGTCCGCGCCACTTTGACGAGGTGGTCGGGCAGGAGCACATCACCACCGTACTAAAGAGCGAAATGCGGCAGGGAACACCGTCGCATGCTTATCTGTTTGTCGGGTCGCGCGGTACCGGTAAGACCACCTGCGCCAAGCTGGTGGCTAAGGCGGTCAACTGTCTCTCATTGCAGGATGGCAGCCCCTGCGGCAAATGCGACATTTGCCGCGGCGTCGACGACGGCTCGCTTTTGGATGTTGTTGAGATTGACGCGGCTTCAAACAACGGCGTTGACAATATTCGCGACCTGCGTGACGAGGCGGTGTTCACCCCTGCGGTGGCCAAATACCGTGTCTACATCATTGACGAGGTTCACATGCTCTCGACCAGTGCCTTTAATGCGCTGCTTAAAATTTTGGAGGAGCCGCCCGAGCACGTTATTTTCGTTCTGGCCACGACCGAAATTCACACGGTACTGCCCACCGTTATTTCACGCTGCCAGCGGTTCGATTTTCAGCGTATTGAGAGCGCTGTCATTGCCGGACGTCTTTTGGAGGTTGCGCGGCGGGAGCAGCTGACGCTGGCGGAAGACGCCGCGGCGCTGATCGCCCGTCTTTCAGACGGTGGTATGCGCGATGCACTGTCGCTTTTGGATGTCTGTGCCGCCGATACCGACGACGTTGCGCTTGAAACGGTGGTCAAGGCAGCCGGCCTGACCGGCAGCGCGCATTTACTGGCGCTGACCGACAGCATATTCTCGGGGGATACCGCAGGCATGCTCTCAAGGCTTGCCGAGCTGCGGCAAAAGAGCATGGAGCCGCAGCGGCTTTGCGAGCAGCTTTGCGGCCATTACCGCAACCTGATGCTGGTCAAAACGCTTGAAAGGCCGGAGGGACTGCTCGACTGCCTGCCGTCTGAAGTGCCGCATCTGCGTGCGCAGGTACAAAAAACAACGCTGACCGACCTGCTGCACAGTCTGTCTGTTTTGCAGGAGACGGCAGCGCGTATCGCCAAAAGTCCGATGAAGCATGCCGAGCTGGAGCTTTCGCTCGTAACGCTGTGCGAGCCGATAGCCCGCACCGGCTATCAGGGGTTACTCAAGCGTATTGAAGCGCTGGAATCGGCACTGCGCAGCGGGCGCTTGGCGGCGTCTGCTGCTGTGGAACCGGTTGTTGCAAGGCCAGAGCCTTCGGCAGCCCCGGCGGCGCCGCCGGTCAATATGCCGGAGCCGATTGAGCCGGCGTTGCAGCCCATATCCGCAGTGCCGCCCGATGCGGCGCCTCTGCCGCCCGCGCATGAGGCGGCATCCCCGCCCGCACCCGCTTATACGCCGCCGACGGACGGCGTGGCGGCCTTTGGGCCGTGGGCGCAGGTGCTGGAGCGGCTGGCGAAAATTAATCTTTCAATTTATGCCATGCTGCGCGGTACCAAGGCATATTTTAACGGCAGACAGGTTCTGATAGACGTTTCTAACCCGGTTGTGCTTGAAATGCTGCGCGACAATGAATATACTAAAAACAGCATTAAGCAGGCGAT
The DNA here is from genome assembly GCA_023395695.1 of Bacillota bacterium. GTDB lineage: Bacteria > Bacillota > Clostridia > Oscillospirales > Ruminococcaceae > Yanshouia. The sequence goes on from JAEWYJ010000212.1 coordinate 1,714, forward strand.
CTTTGAAGTGACGGGAGACCGGTGCGGGCTGGGCCCTTACCGCCCGCCCAAGCAGGACACTCCGGAGGAGGATCCGCTGGAAAAGCTTATAGAATCGCTTGGCGATGCGCCAAATATAACGATTGAATAGAGGAGATACCCTATATGAAAGCAAGACTTCCCGCAGGAATGGGCGGCGGCCCGCAGAACCAGAAGGACTTGATGCGCAAAGCGCAGAAAATGCAGGAGCAGCTTGCCGAAACGCAGGCCGATATTGAAAACCGCGAGTTCAAGACAACCTCCGGCGGCGGTATGGTCGAGGTGGTTATGAATGGCAAAAAGGAGCTTAAAGCGCTCAATATCAAGCCCGAAATTGTCGACCCCGACGATATTGAAATGCTGCAGGATGTAATTATGGCGGCAGTCAATGAGGCGATCAGAACCGTTGAGGATGTAACCAATGAGGAAATGGGCAAGATTACCGGAAGCCTTAATCTTCCCGGTATGCCCGGCCTGTTTTAAGCCATGGCGTATCAGGTTGCATCGCTGGCAAAGCTTGTCGAGCAGTTTGCGCGCCTGCCCGGTGTGGGCCGCAAAACGGCCCAGCGCCTGGCGTTTTATGTGCTCAGCCAGCCCGAGCAGTACGCCCGCGATTTTGCGGGGGCGCTGCTGGAGGCCAGCCGCAGCATAAAGCGCTGCACCGTCTGCCAGAACCTGGCAGACAGCGACAGGTGCGCCATCTGTGAAAATGAAGCGCGTGACCGCTCGATTATCTGCGTCGTTGCCGACCCGCGCGATGTGATGGCATTCGAGCGCATGCGCGAGTATAATGGGCTATATCATGTGCTGCACGGGCTGATTTCGCCTATGGACGGTATTGGCCCCGACCAGCTTACCGTCAAGGAGCTGCTCGCGCGTCTTGACGACAGCGTGCGCGAGGTGGTTATGGCCACCAATCCCACGGTGGAGGGCGAGGCGACGGCGATGTATCTTTCGCGCCTGATTAAGCCGCTTGGCATCAGGGTGTCGCGGTTGGCCTATGGCATTCCGGTGGGCGGCAATCTTGAGTTTGCCGATGACGTCACCCTTTGCCGTGCGCTGGAAGGCAGAAACGAGATGTAAGCCGGGCAGTCTGTGCATCCGGGGAGGTTGAAGGTCGCGAAAAAGCTGTTTTCGGCCGAAATATGGCGGTTTATAAAATTTGGCTTAACGGGAGTCATGAATACACTGGTTGACTATATGG
>JAEWYJ010000225.1 GCA_023395695.1 Bacillota bacterium
CTTAAAGCCGTTGCAGGCAACGAGATGGTGGCGCACGCCTTTGGCGGCGTCCGCGTGGCGGTTTGCGTGCTGGTTGTTACAGCGGTCGTCAAGCTTTTTAAGCCCAGTGTTCCGGACCGGCTGACCGCAGTTATTTTTTTAGCCACCTTCGCCGCCATGACGCTGGCTGATATTTCTCCAATTTTCATTGTGCTCGTTGCCGGGCTGCTGGGCTATTTTGCAAAGCGTGCGGCCCGAAAGGGGGAACACTGAGCATGACCTACCTGCTTTTGCTTATGGAGTTTTTTAAAACCGGACTGTTCGCAATAGGCGGTGGACTGGCTACGCTGCCTTTTTTATTCGATATTGCCGACCGTTACCCTTGGTTTAACCGGCCGATGTTGCTGGACATGATTGCTGTGGCCGAGTCAACGCCCGGGCCTATCGGCATCAACGTCGCCACCTATGCCGGCTTTAGCGCCGGCGGGCTGCCAGGCGGCTTAGTCGCTACCTTTGGATTGGTGCTGCCGTCTTATATTATTATTGTGATCATCGCACAATTTTTAGCCAAATTCTCAAGCAGCCCGATTGTAAAATCGGTATTCTACGGTATCCGTCCCGCTGCGACCGGTATGATTGCCGCCGCGGGCTTTGCGGTAATTCGAACCACGCTGCTGTATACCGACCGTTATTCGGGACTGGAAAGCATTTTGTCGGTGCTTAATATTCCGGCTATTGTTTTATTTGCATTGATCTATTATTTATATGTTCGGTTCAATAAGCACCCTGTCTTCTATATTGCGGGTGCCGCAGCGATTGGCATTATTTTTAAATTATAAAAGAAAAAAGCTTCTGTGCAATAACGGCGCAGAAGCTTTTTTCTTGCTTATGGCAACGGTCAATTAACGGCACGGCAGAAAAAGCCGGCTTCTCTGGCTGAGCAAAAAACCTCAAATATTCAAAAGCAAAAGGCAATTTGGCTCAGCGCCCGAGACGACGCCGCAGTCCGTCGCAAAACCATTCCGGCAGCTTAACAACTTGGGTGTGGCATTTCGGTCAGCGCTTCGCCGCGAGCAGTTTGTCCATGCGCGCGTTGGTTCGCACGCTGCCGTCGGGCATCACCCAAAGCGCCGCAAGGTTTTCCCGTTCGGCAAGTGCGGCGCCCTTTTCCCAGTCTGTTAAGAAAAGCGCGGTAGAAAACAAATCCGCTTCTCCCGCGTCGCCGCATGCCACCGTCACACTGCGATAATAACGCGCGGGATAAAGTGTCCGGGGGGCTATCAGGTGATGATAGCGCTGCGATTTGTACCAGAAAAAGCGTTGATAGTCGCCGCTGGTAGCCACAGCCATATCGTTGATTAAAAGCGTTCCCAGCGTATTGCCGCCACTTAAAAGCGCCGCATCGGGTGCTTGAACCCCGATGCGCCAGCAGGCCTTGCCTGCCGGAGGCGAAAACACCCGTATATTTCCGCCGCTTGAAATGGCCAGTCTCGTTAAGCCCTGCGCCGCCAGCTCGCGACCAACCAGCTCGGTTGCATAACCCTTTGCCACGGCGCCCACATCAATCAGCGCATTTTTTGACAGCAGCGCCACGCTTTGTGTGTTTTTATTCAAATGAAGCAGCGCAGGGCTGGTATTTTGTGCCGCTTGTTGCAGCACGCTAAGATCGGGTGGCGTCCCTGCCCCGTTTTGAGCGCCGGTAATTTGTTTTCGCCATAGCTCGGTCACCGCGCCAAAGGTTGGCATTACAAGAAAATCGGTTTTTTGCGCCCCCTGCTGCGCAAAGGAAAGCAGCTCGAAAAGCGTTTCTGAAACAGGCACCTCACCCTGACCGGCCAAAAGGTTAAGCGCGGCAAGATTGACAATTGTGCCCGGCTCTGAAAACCTGTCATAATCGCGGCTCAGCTCGGTAAACCTAGTTATGGCGGCTTCGGTCAGCACATCGAACTGCTGCCGGGATTCGGCGTTTGCCGTAATCGTAATCATGGTGTCAAACGCGCCCCAGAAGGTCACGGCATACCGTCCGCAGCGCTCAGGACGGATCAACAAATTTAAAAAGATTATTAAAACAAACAGCCAACGTTTCATAACACACCTTCATCCGCTCTCCAACCGTAGCTTTCCCATGCCGGAGATTTTTTATTGCAGAAAACTTTCGGCAAAGAAATGCTCAGAACGATAACAGGAGGAAAATGTGATGAAACGGTTATCTACTATTGCGGCAGCGGTGGCGTGCTGCCTCTTGTCGGCAGCCTGCACCTCACCGTCAGGCAGCAGCAGCGTGACTCCCGGCAGCTCCACCCCAGGCAGTTCGGCCGCCAGCCAGCCGTCTTCTTCGTCCGCCGGCGCTCAGACAAGCGGCGACGTGCGGGTTGGTCTGGGTTTCGCCTCGACAACGTCGGAATCCAGCGCCGCCAACGCCGAAACCGCCGGCAATGCCAAATTCAATGTGGCGGCCTGTGCGCTCTGCATAGACGCAGACGGCAAGATTCTCGCTGTCAAATTTGATACGCTGCAGGCCAGCGTGGGCTTTGATGTCAGCGGTGCGCTCACCGGCGATGTCACTTCCGAGCTTAAAACCAAAAAAGAGCTTGGCGACGCCTATGGTATGAAGGGCGTCTCGGGTATCAAAAAAGAATGGTACGAGCAAATTGCCGCTCTTGAGGACTGGATGCGGGGCAAAACCGTTGATGACGTTCTGGCCATGAAGGTCACCGAACGGGACGCGACCCATACGGATGTACCGGACGAAGCCGACCTTAAAACCTCGGTTACCATTTCGGTTACCGACCAGCTTCATGCGCTTGAGAAGGCTTATGCCGACACGAAACGGTAACACCATACCGTCCCGATGTTAAAGCGCGCAAAGCAAAGAGCCACCACCAAGCTGCTTAAGCTTGATGGTGGCTCTGACAATTTATCGCTATGAGATAAGCGCGTAACGCAAAATGAACAGCAGGCCCAAAACCGTGAGAGTGGGATTAAGCTCCTTGCCCTTGCCGGTGACGAGCTTAATGACCACATAGC
>JAEWYJ010000270.1 GCA_023395695.1 Bacillota bacterium
TGCCGCGGCAGCGCCGCCAGAAAGCACAAGCCGCCCCGCAGGCGAAGGTGCAACGGTGCTGATTACCAAAGACACCATGGGCGGCGGCAGTGACGAGCTGGGACAAATGCTGATAAAAGGCTATTTATTTTCGCTGACAGAGCTTTCGGTGTTACCGGCGGCTGTCATATTTTTAAACAGCGGCGTGCGACTTGTCTGTACCGGCAGCGGCGCATTGGCCGATTTACAGACGCTGGCGAATAAAGGCACCGAAATTTTGACCTGCGGCACCGGTCTTGACTACTATGGCCTGACTGAACAGCTGGCCGTCGGGCAAATTGCCAACATGTTCGAGATCAGCGAGCGGCTGGCCTCGGCGGCAAAGGTTATCAGCCTATGAACGCCCGCCTGTCGGCCGGGGCCATGCTTGGCATCGCGCAGGCTCCCGCCATTGTGGCCGTTGTGGGCTGCGGCGGAAAAACAACCTTTATTGAAAGTCTGGCCCGTGCGTATGGTCGTAAAAAGGTGTTGATTTCGCCCACTGCCAAAATTTTGCCGCCGCAGGGGCGCGGCGTCGTTCTGCGCGAGACACTGGCCGAATGCAGGGCGCATGCGCCCCAAAACGGCATACAATGCCTTGGCCTGTATAACAACACAAACGGCAAGCTGGAGGCATTGCCCCCCGGAGTGCTTGCAGAAATAGCGCCGCAATACGATCTTGTGCTGTTAGAAGCCGACGGCTCGCGCGGCTTGCCCTGTAAGGGCTGGCGGTCAAGCGAGCCTGTTATTCCGCCGTTTTGCACCCACACAGTTGGCATTGTAACGCTAAATGCGCTTGGCAAGCCTGCGGATGCGCGCTGTGTGCTCAACCTGGCCGAATTTCTCAGGCTTACCGGGCTGGCTCAGGGCGATACCATCTGCCGGCAGGCGCTGGAGGATATGGTGTGCGCGGCGCAGGGCATGTTCCGCAATGCGGTGGGCAGGCAGTGCCTGTTTGTTAATCAGGCGGAGGATGAGCAAATTGCAGCCGCCGCAGCCTCATGGCTTGGGGCGTGGCGCAAAAAAATGCCGAATCGCTTTTTTTGCCTTGCGTATGGGAGTGCAAAAGAAAATATCTGGACGGAGGTCTGACGATGCACAATGCGCTTATTGTTGTACGGGGTGGGGGCGACCTTGCCACCGGCGTCATACAAAAATTCTACCGCAGCGGGTTTAAACTGCTTGTTTTAGAGACAGATAAACCAACCGCCATTCGCCGAAGCGTCGCGCTCTGCGAGGCGGTGTACAACGGGTATGTCGGCGTGGAGGACATGCGGTGCAGGCTTATAGCGGGCCTGGACGAACTGGAAACCTGCCACAAAAGCGGTGTAATTCCCATGCTGGTCGACCCCGGCGCAGACAGCATTGCCAGACTCAGGCCCGATGGCGTTGTCGACGCCGTCCTTGCCAAACGCAACCTTGGCACACATAGGGGTATGGCGCCCGTCACCATTGGCCTTGGCCCCGGATTTTACGCCGGGAAAGATGTTCACGCGGTGATCGAAACGATGCGCGGGCACAGTCTGGGGCGTTTGATACTTGCGGGCGAGGCCCTGCCCGATACCGGCATACCGGGAGAAATCAGCGGCAAAAGCGCCCAACGGGTCCTCCACGCACCCTGCGCGGGTACAATTAAGCATATTCGCCAAATAGGAGATGTGGCACAGGCGGGTGAAGCGCTGTTTACAATTGACGGCAGCCCGGTGGTATCGCCCTTTAAGGGCCTGCTGCGCGGCCTGATACGAGAGGGCTTTTTTGTACTGCAGGGGATGAAGGTAGCCGACGTTGACCCGCGGCTGGACGTTGACTGGCGCACCATTTCGGACAAAGCCCGCTGCCTCGGCGGCGCGGCGCTGGAAGCCTATTTATACCTTAAAAACATCCAAGAAACGAGGGGACGCTCATGACGCAGGATATTTTGGATTTTGCAAGAGCGCATGTATCGCGGGGAGAGCTGGTTACGCTTATTACGGTTACAGGCACGCAGGGGAGCTCTCCGGCCAGTACCGGGCAGTTTATGGCGGTGCTGGCCGACGGCAGCGCCATGGGTACCGTGGGCGGCGGCGCGACCGAATACCAGATCATTCAAAAAGCGGTGGCAGCGATGAAAAACGGCGACAGGGTATTTGAATTCTCGTTCAACCACGCAGAAAGCGGAATGGTATGCGGCGGCGGCATGCGCGGCTTTGGCAACGTGCTGGGGAGCGAAAATCATCTGCTCATCTTTGGCGGCGGACATGTGGCGCAAAGCCTGGCCCCTTTGGCGGTGGCAGTCGGCTTTCTCGTCACGGTTGTTGAAGACCGTCCGGAATTTGCCGCATCCTTCACAGGGGTGCAATATATTGCCTGTCAGCCAAAGGCCTATGAAGAAGCTATTAAGATGTCCGGCCCGACGTATGCGGTTATCTGCACGCGCGGGCATAAAACCGACGGCGAGGCTCTGCGCTTTTGCCTGCACAGAGCCTTTTGCTATATTGGCATGATTGGCAGCGCAACAAAGGTGGATACCCTGTTTGCCAACCTGCGCCAAGAGGGCTACGGCGAGGAAAAGCTGCAAGCGGTTTATACCCCTATCGGGCTGGATATTGCAAGCGAAGCGCCCGCGGAAATTGCCGTTTCAATTCTGGCTGAGATGCTTTTGGTTAAAAACCACGGCTCGCCGCAGCATAAGCGAAAAGCACAGGGCGAACAGGCGCAACAAGCTGCAGGGCGGGCATAAATAATCCCCGGCCTTTCGGCTTTGACTGCGCATTTTACGCGGACCGATGCATCAGGAGATATATAAAATCGGCATGCTTCCCAGCCGTTGGGACAGCCTTTGCCGCAAAAAGGCTTCGGCCTCTGTCCGCACCTCGTTGCGGTAACAATATTTACCGCGCCCGCGTCCGGTCATGGTTTCCCGGTTTAAAAGCGTTATCGCGTTGGGAAACGCCTCTGTGTTTATGGCGTTTTGTACGAAGCTGTAGGTCATTAAAATAATTTCTATAAATCCGCTGTGCTTGACTTTTTGGCTTAATTCATCGGCCAGCTGCTCAATCAGCCGGTCGTACAATTGCTTCCATTCCGGCAGCAGAATAACCGGCGCAAGCAGCAGCCCCACCGGATACCCGGCCTCCGCCATGGCATTAACAGCCCGAATGCGCGCGTGCAGCGCAGAGGTTCCCAATTCTATCCGGCTTATAATCTCCTGCGGGTTTACGCTCATACGAAAGATGGTTTTACCTTGGTGGTTCAGGCTAAGCAACGGGGCTACCATATCGAATTTTGTCGGGAAGGTCAGGTGGCCCCGGCCCTCCCGGGCAAAACGCCCGATGGTATAGACCAGATTATCGGTAATGGTATTTTCCAGCAGCAAATCGCTGTTGCTGCCAATCTCAAAGGCTTGCGGCGCAGGCGCAGCGGCGGCCTTTTTGAGCAGCCTGTCCAGCATTTGCTCGCGGTTAACAAACAGGCGGAGATAGGCGCATTTGTTGTAATTGCATACCAGATAACAATACAGGCACATGGCGCGACAGCCTGACGAAGTATATGGCACCAGCCAGTCCGACACTTTGTGGTTCGGCACATATTTGTGCGTTTTTCGCACGCCGATGATGAGATGGTGTTTTAGCTTTGAAAAATCGCGATTTTCCGAGGCCGCCAGCTCTGGTATATAATTATGGCTTTCTATTTCAATCCAAGGCAAAGCTGCGTATTTCTCCCGGAGCATTTGGCCTAATTCATAGTTGGATGCAGCAGGCTCATAATAGACCGCATCAAAGAGCATGTTCATTTTTTATACCCTCCCCGGCAGATAAATAGTATCTCCAAAAATACTATTTAGCGTCACTTAATCTGAAGTGATTTTACGGAAGAGACCTTTTTATGATAACAGCTTTTTTGTGCGCCTTCCTTCGTTTGGCGTGACAACATGATTGATTACCTATACAAGAATAAACGGACACACCCCGGCGCAACCGGGATATGTCCGTTTATTTTACTTTGGCAGGCTGACAGGCGTCTTGCCCGGCGTTTATAGTCGTGTCTGAGGTGTACGGTTAAAATATTCAACAGGGCATAATCAATAATATTTTTGCCTTGAGCGATTAAAGCCGACCAGTCCGCAAATTGTCAATCCAATCACCGAAAGAACAGCGCCGACGCTGCATGCAATCATTGCAAGCCTGCGGTAGCTTTGCGGGTCTGTTGCCTTGCCGGTGTCGATTGCCGGGGCCGTGGCAGCGGGCGCATCCAGCTTGCCTTGAACCTTTTTGGTCGTGCCGATAATGGCGGGGCTGTCGTCCTGCTCAGCTTCTGAGGCATCGGTCTTTTCAGCGGGAGCAAGAGCGGCAGAGGGCGCCGTCGCAACCGCGTTGCTGCTGGCGGCCGGTGCCCGAGCCTGCGTCGTCGTGCCATAGGCAATATCGTCAAAGCCATAGCCGCCGGTGCCGGGGTTATAGTTAGTTTGGGTATCGTTGTCGTAGATGACGGCGGTGTCCTCGTCATCGGTGTTGGGGTTTTTATCGGCAACGTTGAGCTTTATGTCGGAAATAACATAACGCCCAAGTGTTCTGGTGCGTATGACAAAGGCATCGTCGTAAGAATCGTAAGATGCGTTGATCTTTTTAAGCGTGTTGTTACTCTCAACCGAATAGACATAGCTGCCCCGGTCGGCGTACAGATAAAGGTAGCCGGTTCGGTTAAAGCTCGCACCGTTTCCGTTAAAAAAGTCCAGGTTGGCGCTGGGGTATTTATCAGCAATGTTGTCGTCGTAATCGGTGTTCATGCCGAGCACGAGCTTCTTCTGGTTGTTTGTGTTTACGACAAAATAGCTGTAGGAATCGGCCTCAAAGTCAAAGGTTTCTTCATCGTCCCCGTCAAAATCATCAAACAGCGCAGGCGTTATCGGGATGACGCTGGGGTCGTCCGGCTCATTGTACCCGACTTCAAAGCTGACGTCGAGATAGTCGATGTCGTCATAATCAAAGCGGGGATAATCGTCGTTGCCGCTGGTTTTTCTGAGCTTAACCGTGCCGTAAATATCATGTACGGCCGTTGTGGTCGTAGAACGGGACTTCGCCTTTATTGCAAGAAAATAGCAGTAGTCCCCGACAAATTCAATGTTGTTGGGCAGCTGACTTTCGTTTGTAAAGCGTTTTTTGACAATCGAGAGCTTGTCGATATACGAAGAGCCCTCTTCCCAGTCGGTTTTAATCTTGACGCTCTTGGTAGCGGCGCTTTGGTGAACACCGACAAGATCGCCCGAATCACGCCAAAACAGCGGATAATAGACCGTCTCGCCGTAAGGCAGCGACTGATTGCCCAACGGTTCTTTAAAGTCCACGTAACGGTCGTCTTCATCCAGCAGATAGCCGGTCTGATAGATTTCTGAAACAGGATGCGGCTCTTTCGGGTCAACCGCGGCCAAACCGCCGACAGAAAGTGTAAAAAGCATCGAACAGGCAAAAATGAACGCAAGCGTGCGCTTCAAAGCGATCCCCTCCTTTTGGATAGTTTAACCATTATAACATACAAAATGCTTTAAAACAACGCGCAGGACGTGAAAAAATGATGAAAAATTGGAGGTGACAGACAAGCAAGGCTTTTTGTGGCGACATTTTGTCTGTAGGATTTCGCATATGTCAAAATGCACAATGCCTCGTGCCGGCGCGGCGAAAACCACAATATTTTGTGGTTGCATGTAAAGAGAAAACACTTGACAGCAAGCCTGCGCTCCGCTATAATCAGGTGGTAGCAAATTGCTGTCGGGAAAGGAAGGCTGTTTTATGGCGAAGGATCTGAGCATATCGCTGCTTTATGATTTTTACGGCGATCTGCTGACAGAGAAGCAGCAGGAGGTCATAGAGCTTTATTATAACGAGGACCTCTCGCTTTCCGAAATCGCCTCACACAGCGGTATCACGCGGCAGGGCGTGCGCGACTCAATCAAGCGCGCCGAGTTTCAGCTGTCGGAGTTTGAGGAACAGCTCGGCCTTGCCGACCGCTTTGAACAGATAAAACAAACGCTTGATGATATTTTAAAGAGTGCCTTTGAAATTGAGCAGATCAATTCAAGGCTGTATAACTCAAAAGACATCAGCACACGTGTCGGTAAGATTACCAAACTGGCGCGCCACGTGGCCGAGCTGTAGCAATGGAGGACTGGCATGGCTTTTGAAGGACTTTCAGAAAAGCTTAATTCCGTTTTCAAACGGCTGAGATCCCGTGGAAAGCTCAAGGAAGCGGACATTAAAGAGGTTATGCGCGAGGTGCGCCTGGCGCTGCTGGAAGCGGACGTCAACTATAAGGTTGCCAAGGATTTTGTCGCCGCCGTGTCCGAAAGAGCCGTCGGCGCGCAGGTGCTTGAAAGCCTGACCCCCGCGCAGCAGGTTATTAAAATTGTCAACGACGAAATGACCGCCCTGATGGGCACCGAGAACGTCAGAATTCATTTTTCGTCAAAGCTGCCCACCATCATTATGATGTGTGGCCTGCAGGGTTCGGGTAAAACCACCCATTGCGCCAAGCTGGCCAGGCATTTTAAAGCACTGGGCAAGCGGCCGCTGCTTGTCGCCTGCGACGTTTACCGTCCTGCGGCAATCAAGCAGCTCCAGGTGGTCGGCGAGCAGGTCAATGTTCCGGTTTTTGAGATGGGGCAGGGTGACCCGGTGCAAATTGCCAAAAAGGCGATTATGCGCGCCAGAGATCACGGCGACGACCTTGTCATTTTAGATACCGCCGGTCGTCTGCATATTGACGAAGCACTCATGGGCGAGCTTTCCGACATTAAGGAAGCGGTTGGCCCGCACGAAATTTTGCTGGTTGTTGACGCCATGACCGGACAGGACGCCGTCAACGTCGCCAAGACCTTTGACGAGCGGCTGGGCATCGACGGCGTTATCCTGACCAAGTGCGACGGTGATACCCGCGGCGGCGCGGCGCTTTCGGTTCGTGCCGTGACCGGTAAGCCGATTAAATTTGTCGGCATGGGTGAGCGACTCGACCAGCTTGAACCTTTTTACCCCGATCGCATGGCTTCCCGCATATTGGGCATGGGCGCCGTGGTCACGCTGATTGAAAAAGCGCAGAGCAGCGTTGACGAGAAAAAAGCGGAGCAACTGGCCCAAAAGCTTAAAAAGAACAGCTTTACCCTCACCGATCTTTTAGATCAGATGAAGCAGATACAGGGCATGGGGCCGTTGGGTCAGGTGCTCGGCATGATTCCGGGCGTTAAGATCAACGACGAGGACGCTCAGCGCGGCGAAAAGGAAATGAAGCGTATGGAGGCGATCATCTTCTCGATGACGCCGGCCGAGCGCGAAAAGCCCTCAATCGTCGACCCCAAGCGCAAGCGCCGCATTGCGGCGGGAAGCGGTACCCGTGTTGAGGACGTCAACCGCATTCTGCGCCAGTTTGAGCAGATGCAAAAGATGATGAAGCAGCTCAGGGGCGCCAAGGGGCGCGGGCTGCTGGGCAAAGCGGGCCTGCCGTTTTAAATATTAATCCATACAGGTTTTTCCCCACATGTGGGTAAAAATATATTAAACAAAAAACTAGGAGGTGACAGGTTTGGCTGTTAAAATAAGACTTCGCCGTATGGGCGCTAAGAAGGCTCCCTTTTACAGAATTGTCGTAGCGGATTCCAGATACCCCAGAGACGGAAGATTTATCGAGGAACTGGGCTATTACGATCCTACCAAGGAGCCGTCGGTTATGCAGATCGACGCTGAAAAAGCAAAGAAGTGGATCGCCAACGGCGCTCAGCCCACTGAGACGGTGCGTGCGATCCTCAAGAAGAATGACGTGCTTTAACCAATGGAGGGCAGGATGGAACAGTTAATCAGTGTTATTGCCAAAGGCCTTGTCGATGACAAGGATGCGGTAACCGTCACTGCCGATGCGCCCGCCGAAGACGGAACGGTGGTCTACCACCTGCATGTCGGGGCGGAGGATATGGGACGCGTCATCGGCAAGCAGGGGCGCATCGCCAAGGCGATTCGCACCGTGGTTCGCTCCGCTTGCGGCAGAACCGGCGAAAAGGCCGTTGTCGAAATCGACTAGGGTTTTCCGGTTTAAAAACGAAAAGGGAGTGTCTCCAAATGCATCCCGTGCATTTAGGGGCACTCCTTTTAATACTGAACTGCCAGTAAATAAAATTCTGCTGTTCAAAACCTTATTTACGGTTTTCAGACAGCATTATTGTCATACCACCAGAAAAACGGGACAGGCTTGAGTGAACTGTTTTGTGGTCGGCAAGGTACGGGCACAAACAGTCTGCCGCCCTTTATGGGCGACAATGTAGCCGGATGCAAAACAGGCTGCCAAAACGTTTTGATTTTCTGCTGGTTTGACTATATTATAACCATCCGCCGAATTGAGGAGAAGAGACATGAAAAAACAATATCTTGAATGCGGCAAGGTCGTCACGACCCACGGCGTGCTCGGCGAGCTCAAGGTGCAGCCGTGGTGTGACGCGCCTGAAGAGCTGGCCGCAATTGCGACGCTTTATCTTGACGGGGGTAAAACCCCGCTGGAAACAGAGCGCGGCCGCGTTCATAAAAATATGGCGCTTTTAAAGCTCAAGGGCGTCGACAGCGTTGAGCAGGCGCAGGCGCTGCGGGGTAAGACCTTATGGGCGCACCGCGACGATATTCCGCTGGCCGAGGGCGAGCATTTTATTCAGGACCTGATCGGTATGACCGTGGTGGATGCCGACGATGGACACACCTACGGCACGCTGACCGACGTTACCGACACGGGGGCCAATGACGTGTATCATATCACCTTCCCGGACGGCGGCGTCCGGCTGGCGCCGGTTATCCCGCAGGTTGTCATTTCTACCGACACCGACGCCGGAATCATGCGCATCCGTCCGCTTAAGGGGTTATTTGACGATGAGGATTGAGATTGCAACGCTGTTTCCCGAGATGTGCGAGCGGGTGGTGGATGAAAGCATTATCGGGCGGGCGCGGCGCGCGGGTAAGCTGGACATTTCCTGCGTCAATATCCGCGATTATTCCGACGACCGCTTTCACCGTGTGGATGATACCCCCTACGGCGGCGGCATGGGTATGGTGCTGGAGGCCGAGCCGCTGGCCCGCTGTTGCGAGGCATTCGGGCAGCGGCACCAAACCGACGCGCGTCCCTATGTTGTTTATCTCTCGCCGAAGGGACGCGTTTTTAATCAGCAAAAGGCGATTGAATACGCCCAAAAGTCTGCGCTG
>JAEWYJ010000275.1 GCA_023395695.1 Bacillota bacterium
GGAAAGGACTATGCATGGATACTGCCCGACAGGTTGCGGCCAAGGCACTGCTGCGCGTTGACCGCGGAGGCTATTCGCAGCTGACGCTTGACGCGGCGCTGGGAAAAGCGCAGTTGTCCGCGCGGGATGCCGCCTTTGCCACGGCGTTGTTTTACGGTACGCTGGAACGCAGGCTGACGCTCGACCACTGTATTGCCAAATATGCGCGGCATCCGCTGACCGATACGGCGGCAGCCATTCTTCGGCTGGCGTTTTATCAGCTTATTTATATGGATTCGGTGCCAAATCACGCTGCTGTGGATGAGGCGGTTAATATGACCAAAACGATGGGACAGCGCGCCGCGTCCGGCATGGTCAACGGTATGCTGCGCAGCTTTTTGCGCGACGGCTGTGCGGTTCCCCCCGTTCTGGGCGGGCTGCCGGTGCGGCTGGCGGTAGAGTATTCCTGTAATGAGGCGCTGACTGCGCTGTTTCTGGACTGGTATGGCGAAGAAAAGACGCGCGCACTATTAGCGGCCTCAATGGGCCGCCCACCGGTTTATATTCGGGTTAACACACTGAAAACTGACGCGGATACGTTGCTGTCGCATCTTGCAAAGCACGACTGCAAGGCTGCTGCACGCCTGCTGGACGGCGGCTGCATTGAGATAGAGGGCGACGCGGTGCATACCGTGTCACATAAATTAGGCTTCTTCCACGTGCAGGACGTTTGCTCTCAGCAGGCGGCGCTGACGCTGGGGGCCGCGCCCGGCGAGCGTATTCTGGATGTTTGCGCCGCACCCGGCTCCAAAAGCTTTGTGCTGGCGCAGCAGATGCAAAACCGCGGCGAGGTTGTCGCCTGCGATATTGCCCCTGCCCGGCTGGAGCTGATTCGTCAGGGTGCCAAGCGGCTGGGCATCGGCATTCTTACCATAAAAGCCAACGACGGGGCGGTGCATAACAGCGCTCTGGGCGAATTTGACCGCGTGCTTAGCGACGTGCCCTGCTCGGGGCTGGGGGTGCTGCGCCGCAAGCCCGAAATTAAATATCGCAGTGCCGAATCGCTTGAGGGACTGCCCGAGCTTCAGTATAAAATCCTAAAAACTTCCGCACACTATTTAAAAGCGGGCGGAATTTTGGTTTATTCTACCTGTACCATTAATCCTGCGGAAAACGAACGGGTGGTGGAAGCCTTTTTGCAGGCGCATCCTGCCTTTTCCCCCGCCCCGTTTGAAGGGCCCGACTGGCATAAAACCTTTTTGCCTCACCTGCAGGGCGGTGACGGATTCTTTATTTCACGCATCAGGAGAGACGGATGAACACGCAGCAAAAAGACACCGAAAAACTGGATATTGTCTCGCTGCTGCCCGCAGAGCTGAACGCGCTTGCACGTGAGATGGGGCAGCCCGCATTTCGGGGTAAGCAGCTCTTTAGCTGGCTGCACGGCAGAATGGCGGTCGGCTTTGATGAAATGACCAATCTGCCGGCTGCGTTTCGCGCAGCGCTTTTGTCGCGCTGCTACATAACGCAGCTGGATGTTCGCCGATGTCAGAATGCGTCGGATGGCACAGCCAAATATTTGTTTGGGCTGCCCGACGGCAATACCATTGAATCGGTGCTTATGCGGCACGATTACGGCAATTCGCTGTGCATCTCGTCACAGGTGGGCTGCCATATGGGCTGCCGGTTCTGTGCCTCTACCATCGGCGGCCGGGTGCGCAACCTGGCGGCCTCTGAGATGCTCTCTCAGCTTTACACCGTCACCGGGCTTTCAAACGAGCGGGTTGACTCGGTTGTTATGATGGGCATTGGAGAGCCGCTTGATAATTTTGAGAATGTCGTTCGGTTTTTAGAGCTGGTACGCGATCCGAACGGCTTAAACCTCTCTCACCGACATATTTCTCTCTCAACCTGCGGATTAGTGGATAAAATTGACGATTTAGCTGCACTTTCTTATCAGCTGACACTTTCGGTTTCGCTGCATGCATGTGATAACGAGACGCGGGATAAAATTATGCCGGTCAATAAGCGCTATCCGATTGAGACGCTGCTGGCAGCCTGTCGCCGGTACTTTGCTAAAACCGGGCGGCGCATTTCATATGAATACGCTTTGATTGCAGGGGTTAACGACAGTCCGCAGCAGGCTAAAAAGCTGCTGGCGCTGCTTAAAGACCAGAGCTGCCACGTCAATCTGATTCCCGTCAATCCGGTGGCAGAAACAGGCTTTACACGCGGCAGCCGCAAGCAGGCCGAGGCGTTCAGGGACATATTGACAGCGGGCGGGCTTTCCGCCACTATAAGGCGGGAGCTGGGCGGCGAAATAGACGCCGCCTGCGGACAGCTCAGGAGAAAAGACGCGAAAGGGGGCGATGCGCAATGTGGATAGCAGGCGATACGCATGTGGGACAGAAACGTCATAACAATCAGGATATATTCCTGACTGAGGCACTTGACGCCAAGCAGCTGCTGATGGTTTGCGACGGCATGGGCGGCGAGCAGGGTGGCGAGCAGGCCAGCGGTCTGGCACTGGAAGCAGCGGCGGCAATGCTGCGCCGGGACTTAAAGGGCGTCACCGATGAGAATGTGATACGCCGGGTATTGGAATGCGCAGGCGCTGCCGCCAACAGCGTGGTATTTGATGCGGCACAGGCCGACGGCGCTCTGGCCGGTATGGGCACGACGCTGGTAGGGGCGGTGGTGCTGCCCGGCAACGCACATTTTATTCATGCGGGAGATTCAAGGGCTTATCTGCTGCGCAACGACGTGCTGACCCAGCTTACCGTCGACCATACGGTGGTGCAGGTGCTGATTGACCGGGGTGAGATCTCTCAGGACGACGCCAAAAATCACCCGCAGCGGCATTATATTACCCGTGCCGTGGGGGTTGCACCTCATATTAGCTATGATATTTTTTCTATAGATCTGCTGCCCAACGACACGCTTTTGCTTTGCAGCGACGGCCTGTATAATTATATGAGCCACGAGGACATTTGTGCGCTGACTGCCATTGCCGTCCGGCGCAGGAGCGTCGCGCCGCTCATCGACCGTGCCAACGAGAATGGCGGCGGCGACAATATTACCGCGGTGGTTTGCTGCGTAGCCGAGGAGGTGGGCGCGCATGGATAATTTTATCGGCAAGAAGATTGAAGGGCGCTATCAGATCAGCGAGCTGATCGGTGTCGGTGGTATGGCCAACGTCTATAAGGCCACCGACCTGTCCGACGGCAAGACGGTGGCGGTTAAGATACTGCGCGAGGAGTTCTATGAAAACGAAGAATTGCTGCGCCGGTTTAAAAATGAGAGCAAGGCCATCGCCATGCTGTCGCACCCCAACATTATCGAGGTTTATGACGTTTGCTTTTCGCATAACATGCGCTGCATTGTCATGGAATATATCGACGGCATCACGCTCAAGGAGTATATGGAGGAGCAGCGCCCGCTGGGCTGGAAAGAGACGGTGCACTTTATCCTCCAGATTCTTAAGGCGCTGTCCCATGCGCATTCCAAGGGTATCGTCCACCGAGACATCAAGCCCCAGAACGTGATGCTGCTCTCAGATGCTAAAATTAAAATTACCGATTTTGGCATTGCGCGGTTTGCCAGAAGCGAGTCGCATACGCTGACCGACCGCGCTATAGGCTCGGTGCACTACATCAGCCCCGAGCAGGCCCGGGGAGACCATACCGACCAGCGCGCCGACATCTATTCCATCGGCGTTATGCTCTATGAGATGCTTACCGGCCAGCTGCCGTTTGATGCCGACAGCCCCGTTTCAGTCGCATTAAAGCAGATTGAGCTCGAAGCGCCGTCTCCGCGCGGCATCAATCCCGACATTCCCGAGGGGCTTGAGGAAATTACATTGCGCGCAATGGAAAAGGACCCGGACCGGCGTTACCAGTCGGCGGACGACATGCTCAAGGATATCGAGGCATTTAAGCAAAACCCCTCGGTACATTTTGAATATCAATATTTAACCGATGCAAGGGCGCAGAGCGACCGTTTCAGCCGCAATATGAGCCACGCAAAGCAATTGCGGGACGGCAAGGGAGAACGTATGGCACAACAAAGACCGAGAAAAGCAACAGAGAAGGAACAACCGGTTCCAAACCGCGGCAGCCGCCGGGACTATGAGGAAGAGGAGCCGCGCAAAAGCTCAATATTAATGGCGCTGGCAGGTATTACCGCGGCGTTTGTCGTCATTTCGGTGGCGTTTATCGGCGCAATGCTGTATCTGAACAACCCGCTTGAAAAGGTGCCGGATATTATGATGCCGGACCTGACCGGGCTAAAGTACGATGCCATTAAAAACGCACAGGAATATGCCAAGTTTATTCTGGAGGTTGAGGATAACCAGTATAACGACCTTTACGAGCGCGGCGAGGTGGTCAGCCAAAAGCCCAAGGCCGGTACCAAGGTTAAGGAAAATTCGGTGGTGCGCCTTGTAATTTCAAACGGAACCAAGGTGGTGCTGATGCCCAACCTTATCGGCATGGAGGAGACCGAGGCTTATCAGGAGCTTGCAAACCTTGACCTTGCCTATCAGAAGGCCGAGGTGTTTTCTCAGCAGCCGTCCGGAACCGTTGTGGCGACCGACCCCGGCTTCGGCAGTGAAATTCCCGCCTCCACCGTTGTAAAGGTGCAAATTAGCATGGGCCCTGAGAATAAGGTGGTGGAGGTGCCCGACCTTACCGGTATGGATATTGACGCAGCCAGAGCGCTGCTGCAGCAGCTTGGGCTGGAGATTGGCGGCATCAGCTACGTCACCAGCGACAAGGCGCAGAATGTTGTTATCTCGCAGGACCCGGCGCCAACCTCTCAGATTGCCACCGGGGCGTTTGTCAACCTGAACGTGTCGGGCGGGGAGAACCAGAAAAATCAGATTACGCTGCATATTTCGCTGCCAGGCGATGTGACCGATATTGTTAAGATGCAAGCCATGTTCGACGGGCGCATTCTGCGGGAGGAGCGGCTGCAGCCCTCTACGGCGCTGTATTGGAAGCCGATGTTCGAGGGCTCAGGCGTAGCAAAGATTTTTATTCTGTACAACGATTTCCTCTATCAGACCTATGAGGTGAACTTTAACACCGGAGGCTATACACTGACAGAAGATAATTCCGACATGCATGGTTAAAGAGGAGATTTTCATGCCACAGGGACGCATTATTCGGCAGACAGGCGGGTTTTATTATGTTGACACCGGTGACGCGCTTATAGAATGCCGCGCGCGCGGGCTGTTCCGTAAGCAGGGCGTTACTCCCCTTGTGGGGGATATGGCCGAGGTGGCGCTTACCAGCGACGGAAAGGGCTTCGTCGTCGATTTACAGCCGCGCAAAAACAGTCTTGTTCGCCCGCCGGTGGCCAACATTGACCGCCTGCTGCTGATTCTCTCCATCACCGACCCGGCGCCGAATCTCCTTGTGGTGGACAAAATGCTGGCCATCGCCGAATATAAGGGCATAGACGCGGCCATTGTGGTGACCAAGGCCGACCTGGCGGACACCGGTGCGCTGTGTGACCGCTACCGCTCGGTTGGCTATGTGGTTACACGTCTCAATAGTCTGGCCGATTCGCCGCAGGCGGTTGCCTCGCTGCTTAAGGGACGGCTTTGTGTACTGGCCGGGAATACCGGCGTGGGTAAATCCACGCTTTTGAACGCGATTGACCCCGCGCTGGCGCTTAAAACGGGAGAAACCAGCCAGAAGCTGGGACGCGGGCGGCATACAACCCGCGTCACCGAGCTGTTTGCGCTTTGCGGCGGTCTTATTGCCGACACGCCGGGCTTTTCTTCACTTGAGACGGCGCAGCTTGAGCTAATCAAAAAGGATGCGCTGGAGTTGTGCTTTCGCGAATTTGCCCCGTACTTAGGCCGGTGCCGCTTCACCGGCTGCTCGCATACCAAGGAAAAGGGCTGTGCGGTGCTTGCGGCGGTGCAGTCGGGCGAGATTGCTTCGTCCCGGCACGCGAGCTATCTCGAAATGTATGAAGAAGCCAGAAAGATCAAGGACTGGGAGGTGTGAGCATGGAGCGCAGATGTGTGATTTTTTGCGCGGGTGAAGAGGGCGATATCGACTTTACAGTCAGCCCGGAGGATTTCGTCATCTGTTGTGATGCGGGCTTTATGGCTGCAAAACGGCGCGGCATCACCCCCGATCTTTTGATCGGGGATTTTGATTCCTACCGGGAGCCGCTGCCTGACTCGGTTGAAACACTGCGCTTTCCTGTAGAAAAGGATGATACCGACAGCATGCTGGCGCTGCGCGAGGGGCTGCGCCGCGGCTACAGGCGGTTTGTGCTGTTATTTGCGCTGGGTGGCAGGCTGGACCATACACTTGCCAATTTACAGGCACTGGCCTTTTTGGAGGATCTGGGCGCCAGCGGCATGCTGATTGGCCCGCAGGACAGGGTGCAGCTTTTAAAAAACGGCACACTTGACATTCCAAGGGACAGCGCGTATACTTTTTCAATATTTGCATATGCCGGTAAAGCGATTGGGGTTACGTTAAAGGGCATGCAGTACCCGCTTAACGATGCGGTAGTTACCGAGACGTTCCCAATCGGGCTTGGCAACCATATTATAGAGCCGACGGGCAGGGTCAGCGTTTTAGACGGCACGTTGCTGGTGGTGGAATCTAAAATAAACTAGGCGCGCCGCCGCGCCGGAACCGACAGAGGAGATTTGCAGGGTGTTTTCCAACAAAGATATTACGCGCCTGATGATACCGCTTATTGTGGAGCAGGCACTGGCTGTTACCATCGGCCTGGCCGATACGGTTATGGTGGCCTATGTCGGCGAGACGGTGGTCTCCGGCGTGTCGATTGTCGACGCCATTAATATGCTGCTGGTACAGGTTTTTGCCGCGCTTGCAACCGGCGGCGCCATTGTGGTGGCGCAATACCTTGGGCGGCAGGATAAGTCCGCCGCCTGCGAAGCGGCCAAGCAGCTGTTTTTGGTGATGGGCGCCATCGGTGTGGCGGTCGCCGCTATTTGTGTCACCTGGCGGTTGGGTATTTTGCGGCTCGTCTATCACACCGTGGAGCCTGCTGTCATGGAGTCGGCGCAGGAATATTTTTATTTGACCGGGCTTTCCTTTCCGTTTTTTGCGATATATAACGCCGGCGCAGCGCTTTTTCGCTCGCAGGGCAACTCGCGCATATCCATGCTGACCGCCCTTATGATGAATATACTGAACATAGGCGGTAACGCTATTTTTCTTTTCGGCTATAACATGGGTGCGCGCGCTGTCGGGCTTGGTACGCTGATTGCACGTGTTGTGGGGGCGGCTGTGATGCTGTACCTGATACGGGACAGCCGCAACCGTGTCTATGTCGACCGGATATTACCGCTGCATTTCAGGCCTAAAATGGTGGGGACGATTCTGCGCATCGGCGTGCCGACCGGCCTTGAAAACGGCATGTTCCATTTTGGCAAGCTGATGGTGTCGGGGTTGGTCGCGTCGTTTGGCACCGTTGCCATTACGGCCAACGCCGTTGGCAACAGCATTGCTTCAACCGCCTGCATTCCCGGTTCGGCGGTGGGCCTTGGGATGATAACGATTGTAGGCCAGTGCATCGGTGCTGGGGAGTACGATCAGGCGCGCCGCTACATAAAAAAGCTGATGAAGCTGGCCTATATTGTTGGCGGCGCAACCAATATTCTGGCCGTCCTGTTTATGAAGCAGCTTGTGGGCTTTTTTTCGCTTTCCCCGCAAACGGCGCATCTTGCCATTGTTATCAGCAGCATGCACGCGGGCTTTTGGGTGTTGTTTTGGCCAGCTGCCTTTACGCTGCCCAACGGGCTGCGCGCTGCGGGCGATGTAAAATTTACCATGGTGGTCTCGGTCGCGGTCATGTGGGTCTGCCGTATTGGCTTAAGCTATGTGCTTGCCCTTTACTTTAATCTGGGCCTTGTGGGCGTGTGGCTGGCTATGATATTTGACTGGGTTGTGCGCGCGGCTTTTTATATTGTGCGGTTTATGGGCAGCAAGTGGCACAGCCACACCGTGATCTGATGCTTTATAGCATGACTACGGCGTCTGGCCGCGCCCTGATATAACGGCTTGAAAAGGCGATGCTGAATGGCTTAGACAGGCTGTTTTGCGCCGCAAAGCACCGGGTGCGAGCGATTGTTGCCCGGTCAGGAGACTAACGCAGCGGTGCGGAAAATACGTCCCTAATTCAGCATCATTTTAAGTTTAGTACAGCAATACATGGGTGTGTGCGGTTTGCGGCGTCTTGTCAACTTTAATGCATCGGCAGCGGTGCTTTGAACGTATATCCAGAAGAATATTCTAAGTTTTAATGGTCAGGCTGCCGGATGTAATGCCGGCAGCTTTTTGCGTACTATTTTTAGTGACTCAACCGTTGCCTTTTGGTTTATTTGGCGCTGCACCGCGTTGTTATGCACCGGCAGGCGTGGGCCTGTCTGAATTATTCGTCTGGCGAAGCACAAGATATATTGACCAATAGCGCATCTGCTATCGAATTATTTGGAAGAATTTTTTTGTAATTCTGTCCTACAGGGTGCAACTGTGTAAAAGTGCATAAAAATTGCGCCACCCCAGTAATGGGGTGGCGCAAAAAGCAGATAAGCTTACTTTGCAGAATAGTCGTAGAAGCCGATGCCGGACTTCTTGCCAAGCTTGCCGGCACGAACCATCTTCTTGAGCCGGCCGGGGGGGCGGTACTTGGAGTCGCCGGTCTCGGAGTACATAACATTCATGATGGCGAGGCAAACGTCAAGGCCGATCATGTCGCCGAGAGCCAGCGGGCCGATCGGATGGTTGGCGCCGAGCTTCATTGCGGTGTCAATACCCTCGACAGTGGCAACGCCTTCGGCATAGATGCCGATTGCTTCGTTGATCATCGGGATCAGGATGCGGTTCACAACAAAGCCGGGGGCTTCCTTAACCGCGACAGGCTCCTTGCCCATGCTCTTGGTCAGCTCAAGCACCTGGTCAACGGCTTCCTGGGGGGTGTTCTCACCGGCGATGACTTCAATCAGCTTCATAACGGGGGGCGGATTGAAGATATGCATGCCGACGACGGGATGTGCAACACCGTTGGAGATCTCGGTGATTGAGAGCGAGGAGGTGTTGGTACCAAAGACAACGCCGGGCTTGCAAAGCTTATCGAGCTCAGCAAAGATATCCTTCTTGACCGACATATTTTCGGCAATGGTCTCAAGGATGAAGTCAACGTCCGCAACGGCATTGAGGTCGGTGGCGGGGGTGACGCGGCCGTAGATGGCGTCCATCTGCTCCTGAGTCATTTTGCCCTTGGCAACAGCCTTAGCAAGCGTGCCGTGCATGTACTTCATGGCGCTGTCCAGCGTCTCCTGCTTACGGGTTCTGAGAACGACCTCGTGGCCGGCCTGAGCGAATGCGTATGCAATGCCGGATCCCATGGTACCGGCGCCGAGAACACCAATTTTCATAATAAATTCCTCCATATTTTTATTTGCCTGTTGGCAGATTTACTTGTTCTGATAAGGGTCCGGGCGGCGCTTTTCCAAAAATGCGGTCATGCCGCTGTTTTGGTCGGCGGTTTCAAAGCAGCTGCCGAACAGCTTGGCCTCAATGGCTATGGCCGAATCCATATCGGTCTGCAAGCCGTCGTTTGCCGCCTTTTTAGTGGCACGCACCGCAATGGGCGCGTTTTTAGCAATACGCTTGGCCATTTTTTCCGCGGCGGGCATCAGCTCCTCAAGCGGATAAACCGCATTGACAAGGCCGAGCGCAAGCGCTTCCTGCGCGTCAATCTGGCCGCAGGTGTACAGCATTTCCTTGGCTTTACCCACGCCGATTAAGCGGCACAGGCGCTGGGTGCCGCCAAAGCCGGGCGTAATGCCCAGGCCCACCTCGGGCTGTGCAAATTTTGCGTTTTGGGCCGCGAGGCGAATGTCGCAGCACATTGAAAGCTCGCATCCGCCGCCAAGCGCAAAGCCGTTGATAGCCGCGATGACGGGAATGGGGAAGG
The DNA here is from genome assembly GCA_023395695.1 of Bacillota bacterium. Taxonomy (GTDB): domain Bacteria; phylum Bacillota; class Clostridia; order Oscillospirales; family Ruminococcaceae; genus Yanshouia. Next base: position 9,955 of record JAEWYJ010000275.1, read on the forward strand.
TTTCAATTTTACGGAATACCGCGTTGCCCTTTAACCCAAAGGCTTCGCCCTGAGCCTTGGTCAGCGTGCTCATTTCGCTGATATCGGCGCCGGCCACAAAGCTTTTTTCGCCCGCTCCGGTAATAATCAGCGCACGCACCGTCTCAAGGTCGACGGCGTCAAGCATCGCATCAAGATCCAGAATCACCTGAGTATTCAGGGCATTGAGCGCCTTTTCACGGTCGATGGTAGCAATGGCATACTGTTCCTTTTGTTCATATCTCACAAAGGACATAAGGTTGGCTCCTCTCATACTGCTTCTCAATAAAAATAACCGCATTTTATTGAGACCGGCATGGCTGGGCCATGTCCGGCTTTCGCTTTTGCAAGTAAAAATACGTCTTATAAAATTCCGCTGAAAACCCTGTCCGGAATTTAAACGGAGCTCTTATCAAAACCGTAATACCCGCAAAAGGGATGCGGCAGCAAATGTGTCACACCCCTTGCGAAAAAGTCGTCTTAGAGCTTTTCGACAATAGCGGAAACGCCCATGCCGCCGCCCACGCAGAGGGTGGCAAGGCCCTTCTGGCCAGCCTCAAGCTCATGGATGAGGGTGACAAGAATGCGGCAACCCGAAGCGCCGACGGGATGGCCGAGCGCGATGGCGCCGCCATTGATGTTGACCTTGGAAGCGTCCCAGCCGAGCAGCTTACCAACGGCCAGAGACTGGGCGGCAAACGCTTCGTTGGCTTCGATAAGGTCGAGGTCGTTGACAGTCAGGCCGACTCTCTTAAACAGCTTCTCAGAGGAATACGCCGGGCCGATACCCATGATGGAGGGGTCTACGCCGGCGGAGGAACCGCCAATCCATCTGGCCAGCGGCTTAACGCCAAGCTCCTTGGCCTTTTCAGCGCTCATAACGATGATGGCGGCCGCGCCGTCGTTAATCGAAGAAGCGTTGGCAGCGGTAACAGAACCGCCGTCCGGCTTGAACGCGGGCTTCATCTTGGCAATACCCTCAACCGTGGTGCCGGCGCGGGGGTTCTCGTCCTTATTGAACAGGATGGGTTCTTTCTTGGACTTGAGAGGCACGGCGACGATCTCGGCATCAAAGGTGCCGGCTTCAACGGCGGCGACGGCCTTCTGCTGGGAAGTAGCGGCAAACTCGTCCTGCATCTCGCGGGTGATGCCGTACTTCTCGGCAACGTTCTCGGCGGTGATGCCCATGTGGTAGTTGTTAAAAGCGTCCCACAGCGCGTCGTTGACCATCGAGTCGATGATCTTGCCGTTGCCCATGCGGTAGCCGTAACGGGCCTTGTCCAGAACATAGGGGGCGAGAGACATGTTTTCCATACCGCCGGCCATGACGACGTCGGCTTCGCCGGCCATAATCATAGCAGCTGCCAGATTAACGGTCTTAAGGCCGGAGCCGCAGACGTTATTCAGGGTAAGAGCGGGAACTTCGACTGGGATGCCCGCGTGGACAGCGGCCTGACGGGCAGGGCTCTGACCCAATCCGGCGGTCAGGACATTGCCGAAGAGAACCTCGTCGATGTCAGTGGGCTTAATGCCGGCGCGGTTGATGGCTTCTTTCATAACGATGGCGCCGAGCTGCTCTGCGGGAATATTGGAGAGGGCACCGCCCATCTTGCCGATAGCCGTACGGCAAGCGCCTACGAGTACGATTTCTTTGCTCATGTCTTATTCCTCCGTTTTCTTATGTGTGTGCAATTTTAACCTTGCAGGTTATCCTTCCACAAATATACCATTATTGCGTTAATGATGCAATAGAAGGCATTCCTGTCTTATAGAGTTGACAAAAATTTTGTACAATTTGCCTAAAAAAAATAAAAAATCTCGACTAATTTGGTGGAAATAGATTTATTATATTGAAACGAAAAAACGCTTGTCCAACGCAAAAATTCTTTCCATAACAACGTTTGCAAGCCAAATAATGACAGTACATTGTTAAAATTTTAATTTTTGGCTAATGCAGAATATACCATACGGCTTCCGCGTAGCATTTGGGGGAGACTGTCGCCTCCCCTCCATTCTTTTTAAGCACGGGCGGTACCTTGCCGATAAACCTGAACAACGTGCTTTTTATTCTTTGCCTATCCTGAATATTATTTTCAGAAAACCACTGATAATACGCGGGCTCTTCCAAACAATGACCTTCATAAACCCATTCCTTTCTAAAGCAAATAAAAAGCGAGCGATTGCCGCGCGATACGAATCCTCCGCCGGGATAGCGCTCTTTTAGTGGACATCAGCAATTATGGAAGATTCATTAAGGCTACCACCACCACCAGCTGCGTAAGAGCTGCCAGCCTAAAATAACCAGCAGTATGGAGGCGAAAATCAAGGCCAGTCTGAAGGAGCACAGCAGCACCAGCAGCGCCCCCAGCCCAAAGGCGCCCGCAATGACGGCAATTCTGAAACACTGAAACCGGCGCATCGTAAATTCCCCCCTTGGCCTTTTGAAATGTATTCTCACTTTAATATATTCCAAACTGCATGCAGGTGTGAATTGTGGACGGGAATTTGATGTGTTGTCCGAATAATTTAAAATTTCCGCGAATATAAATCGGGTAGAAATGAATAGCGAGGAGAGAGCCGAATGGAACTAAATCTTCATAGACGATCGGTCGCGGCCTGTGAACTTCTGCTTGATACGGCCGCGGAACATCCCATAGAGTGCGACGTGCTGCTGCCGGACTATTGCCCCGACATTGTTCGGGTGCTTTGCTGCCAGGTGCAAAGCGCCGTTACCGATTGCGCCGTCCGCAAAACCACCTTTACGGTTGAGGGCATGGCCGTTGTCAAGCTGTGCTATGTCGGCGAGGTGGGGGGCGTTCGCAAGGTCGAGTACAAAATTCCGTTTTCAAAAAGCTTTGAGCTTAAAACCGAGCCCACCCGCCCCATCTGGTCGGTGACTTGCGAACAGGGGCACACCAACTGCCGCGCCGCTTCCCGCAGGCGTGTGGATGTGCGCGGGGTTATTATGCTGCGGGTAAAATTGCTGGACGCCTCGCAGCAGCAGGCCGTCGACGCTGCGGATGGCATGGGCGTACAGCTGCGTGCCTGTGAGGAGAGCGTCTCCGACCTGACCGGCCAGATGCAGCGGCAGTTTTCAATGGCGGAGATACTGACCCCGGCTGTGGGCAAGAGCCCTGCCGTGGAGGTGGTGCGGGCGGAGTGCCGCCCCACCGTGCAGGAAAGCCGGGTCATGGCCTCCCGCGTGCTGCTCAAGGGTGAATTGATGGTGCATCTGCTGTATAAGACCGACCCCGAGACCGGCGCGCTTGAAACGGCCGATTATGCGCTGCCGCTCAGTCAGGTGATTGAAGCCGACCATCTCGACGAGGATATGCAGTGCGAGGCGCAGGTCAGCTGCATATCGCTCGACTGCGCCCCGGAGGAAGCGGGGCAGGACGGTGAACTGCGCATGGAGGTGCAGCTTGTTGCGGTTATGCGGTTTTTTAAACCGATTGTGCTTACTGGCGCCACCGACAGCTACTCGACCCTTTACCCGACGCAAAACACCCTGTCTAAGCTGCGGGTGCCTAAAACCTGCACGGCGGTTTCAGAGCGGGCAGGTGTGCGAACTGAGGCGGAAGCGCCTAAGGATGTCACGGCGCTGCGCGACGTCTGGGCCAGCCCCGTTGGCCAGAGCACCCATAAGGAGGACGGCATGCTGACGGTGAGCGGCCAGCTGAAATTTACGGCGCTCATCTCAACCGAGGAGCTTGGCGCCGACTGCGTCACCCATACCTGCGACATGGCCATAAAGGTGCCCTGTAAAAGCGAAATGGCGGAGCTGATGAGCGATGTTACGGTGCTGGCCGTCTCGGGGTCTTTAAGCCAAGGCAAGCTGATGCTCGGCTGTGAGCTGCTGCTTGCGGGTATGCTCATTGAGTTTGAGATGAAGTCGCTGTTAACCGACCTGATGGTGGATGAACAGAATCCGCGTAAGAGTGACCCGCTGCTCGGCCTGATGATCTATTATGCAAACGCCGGCGAGCATGTCTGGGATATTTCAAAGAGATTCGGCTCGCTGCCGGCGCAGATTATGGCGGACAATGAGCTGACCCAGGAGCTGTTAGACGCCGATATGCCGCTGATGATACCCACCGTTTAGTGTGCAAAGGGGAGAAAAGAGTATGGAAAGCGCGACCAACCACCGCATCTATGAAGACATTGCCCGACGCACCGACGGGGATATTTACATCGGCGTTGTCGGCCCGGTACGAACCGGAAAGTCCACTCTGATCAAAAAGTTTATGGAGCAGATGGTGCTGCCGAATATCAGCGACCCGGCCTGGCGCGACCGCGCCACCGATGAAATGCCGCAGTCGGCGGCGGGCAGAACCATTATGACCACCGAGCCGAAATTCATTCCGGAAGAGGCCGTGCGCATCTCGGTGGATAACAATGCGCAGTGCAATGTGCGCCTTATCGACTGTGTGGGCTACATTGTGCCGAGTTCCTTGGGCTATATTGAAAACGACCAGCCCCGCATGGTGATGACGCCGTGGTTTGACCGGGAGATTCCGTTTAATATGGCGGCCGAAATTGGCACCGACAAGGTTATTAAGGAGCATTCCACCATCGGCCTTGTGGTGACGACAGACGGGTCCATCTCCGACATTCCGCGTGAGGAATATGAAGAGGCCGAGCAGCGGGTCATCAATGAGCTTTCGGCCATTGGCAAGCCGTTTGCCGTCGTGCTCAACTGCGTCAGCCCCGAGTCGGAGCAGGCACAGGCGCTGGCAGCACGGATGGAAGAAAAATATCAGGAGCCGGTCACGCCGCTCAACTGCCTGGGACTGGATGCCCAGGGCATCGAAAAAATTCTGCAAAGTGTGCTGTACCAGTTCCCGCTCAAGCAGATCGCCATTGAAATTCCGCGCTGGATCGTCGCGCTCGAGAAGGACCACTGGCTGAAAAAGGCGCTGTACGACGCCGTCAAGCAGTCTACCTTCAGCATTAAGCGCATGCGGGAGCTGCCCGAAAAGTTGGGCGCTGCCAAGAAATGCGAATATCTCAACGATTTTGCGCTTGATTCAATCGATTTTGGGCAGGGCAGCGCCCGCGCCCGCGCAACGGTGGACCCTAAGCTCTTTTACCGCGTCATCGGCGAGTCGACCGGCATTGATGTTCAGGACGACACCGATCTTATGCCTGTGATGATTAAGCTTGCCGGTATTATGCGCGAGCACGCAAAGTACCGACACGCGCTTGACGAGGTGGCCGCCACCGGCTATGGCATTGTTATGCCGACGATGGAACAGCTGACGCTTGAAGAGCCCGAAATTATCAAGCAGGGCGGGCGGTACGGTGTTAAGCTGCGCGCCTCGGCGCCGTCCATACACATGATGCGTGCCGATATTTCCACCGAGGTCTCGCCAATTGTAGGCAGCGAAAAGCAGTCGCAGGAGCTGGTGGAGTACCTGCTTTCGGAGTTTGAGAGCGACCCGGCCAAGATATGGAGCTCAAATATCTTTGGCAAGAGCCTGCATGAGCTGGTCAACGAAGGGCTGCACAACAAGCTCTACCGCATGCCGACCGACGCCCGCGGCAAGCTGACCGAAACGATTGAGCGCATTATCAATGACGGCTGCTCCGGACTGATCTGCATTATTCTATAGTACCGGGG
>JAEWYJ010000315.1 GCA_023395695.1 Bacillota bacterium
TCCATATGCGGGACTGCTATTATGGATATTTAAAAACGCTGGATCTTAACGGTATCCCTTTTTGTAAGGAATGGATTCTGCCGGACAGAGAAGGGCATGAGTTTAAACAGAGCTTTGATCTTCCGCAGCAGCTGCCCACGGCGTTTGTGTGCAGCAGCGATCAGGGCGCCTACCATTTTGTGCAGGATCTTCAGCGTAAGGGCTTTAAAATTCCTGAGGATTTATCGGTGACGGGTTTTTATGGCCATGTTTTTTCTACGCTGGTGACGCCTCAAATTACGACCTACAGCATCGATCTGAAAACGATGGCGCAAAAGGCGGTTGAAGCGCAGATGGCGCTGATTGGAAGCGCCTCTCAGCGCAAAGGTATGCAGGTTATCTGCGGCGAAATATTGGAGCGGGAATCGGTTATGGCGTTGCCCGGTCAGGCCAAAGAATTGCGTTGATTAAACAGCATATAAGCTGGTGCCGGTATCTGCGGGCATCGGCTTATTTTAATACCGTATACCGATGCGATCTCTTACAGTCGTAAATAAAAACGCCCCTGTGCTTGACACAGAGGGGGAGAATGTCATATTCTGTGGTGGTAATAAATGCGGATGGGGGTGCGTTTTAGTGAAAAGTCCGGCGATTGCTGTTGTTGGCATGGCGGTTCTTATGATGGCAGCGGCTTTAACAGGTTGTAGCCAAAGTCAACGCCTGCCGGAGCCTGCGGTGGAGCTGCCTGCGGCGTTAGGTTCGTTTACCCGGGTAAAATGTGATTATAATCCCGATATTGGGGATTACCAATACAAATTTGAGCTGTCCGAAGCGCAGCAAATCGAATTTCAGAGATTATTGCAGGCTGACCGCTGGTTCGATCCCGGAGAGCTGCCGGGACGGGGCCATACATCGGTACTGGACGCCGACAATGGCCAGGATTGGAATTTGACGGTGGGCTACTGGGATGACACCTATACGATTATTGCGCTGAATAACGCCGACCAGACCCAAAAAATATTATACTTTGCGCCGTTTGAGGTGCAGAAGGCGGCAGTAACATTTCGGGATAAGCTTAAACAATAGATTTTATCCGGGGAATCGCAGGCACGGTCTGCAAATTTTATGGCGGGGGAAGCGCTTAATAGCAATAAGGAGCACGGCTAAGGCTGTTATTATCAATAACAACAGCCTTTTGGTCAACAGATGCGTCAATACGCAGGGCAAGCTTTATTTTGATCTGCCGGGCGGCGGGCAAAACCAATTTGAAACCTTGGAAGAAGCCCTTGTACGGGAGGTTTTGGAGGAAACGGGGTATACGATTAAAGCCGGGCCGTTGGTCGCCGTTGCGGAAGAGATATGTGACAATGAGGCGCTGAGGCAAACCTATTTTGATTACACGCACAGGCTGTTACATATTTTTCTGGCCGGCTTGGTCGATGCGCCTAGAAGGAGCGTACAGGAGCCGGACTGGCAGCAGCAAGGCAGCGTTTGGATTCCCGTCGGGCAAGCGGATGCACTGAACTTCCGCCCCGGCAATCTGACGGGAAAAATATCCTCACTGCTTACAGGAGCGGGCGTACACTATCTGGGCTGTGCGCGGTTTGTGGAGCTTTAGAGAGTGTAAAGGGAGCCGTTTTACAACAAAGTGTCTCAAATATAAAAGCGCGGCATTTACCGCGCTTTTATATTTGAGACAACAGACAAAAGTTTACAAAGGCACACAATGTAATACAATGTAAAAATTGCTTACATATTACATTTGATATATTATGTAAGCAGGTGATAGTATGGGCGTTGAAAAAAAGGTCGTCAGCATCCGCTTAGATGAAGAGATTATAGCTGATTTAAAAAAATATGCGGTGGAAGAAAACCGTCCGTTGTCAAACCTTATAGAAACGGTTTTAAAAGCATATGCCACGAAAATGGAAGGACGCCAAATGGGAGTAACAAACTTTGATACGCTGGGCCGGCTGACACTGCCTGCTGAAGCAATGGCGCAATTGGGGCTGTGCGAAAACAGCGGGCTGCTTATCACCGTGCTGACAGCGCAAAAGTGTTTGGTTCTGCGCCCGACCCACCAAGCGACCCCTCCGCTTAATTGCGCTGAGGACATCAATAGGCTGCGGGCTATCCGTGAGCAGCCTGTCGAAAAATGGCGGTATGTCCGTGCGCTGGATAACCGCCGGCGCGTCGTGCTGCCCCAGTCAATGCGCGAATGGCTGGGCTGGTCGGACGAGACGCGTTTACAAATTACTTTGAATAACGGCGCTTTCTATGTGCAGGAGGCCGCACAGGGCCGGGCGCTTGCAGACTCCGTTTAAATACCGATGTTCCACTAAAAAACGGTCATTTAAGCAGGTTGTATCTAGTGAACAGGAGATTCGCCCCTCACTTATAATAAAATTAATGGCGCAGGAGCTATTTGTAGCTGTTCCTGCGCCATTGCTTGTTTTGGCCTGCCAAATTCCGACGGCCTGCTTTGTATTGACCACATCCATAAACAATGACGCCGCAGCATTTTGTGCCGTGGCGTCATAATCAATATGATATAAAAATAAGGGGTATGTTGTACCGCCGTAACAAAAACTGTATTGACGATATGCTTTGAGCGGCAAGCAGCCTCCAAATAACGGCTGTATTGCGGTAAGACGGCGTATCGCGCTTATTTCATCTCCAGCGAGACGTTAATCTCCAGCGGAATACCGTCCGCCAGCAGTCGGACACAGAAAACCTGCTGCGCAGACATTTTAATTGAAATGCTGTCGCTTTGCATCATGGTCGGCGTGGAGATATCCACCGTAATGCCCAGCGCCGCAAAGCCGGTGGCCGCGGTGGCCGTCAGCATGTTGGTCAGCTCCGAAAGGGCGCTTTTAGCCATGTCGTCAAGCGCCTCAATCGGCATGCCCATCATCATGATGGAAGCGATGCCCCTTGCGGCATCCTCATCCAGCGTGTAAACGACGTTGCCGCTTATATCGCCCACAATGCCCAGCACCACAATAATACCGGAGGCGGAGACATTTTTGCTGTCCCTGACCGTAACGCCGCCTGTTTCGGCCGTGCTAAAGCCCACCTGCGGCATGACAGCGGTAAAAGCTTCGATAAAGGGGTTGAGATATTTTACATCCATTCGTCTTCACCTTTCTGAAAGCCAATGTTTAACACCAGTGGCCCAAAGTCCGTTTGCGAGGTGGCGGTGGTCGTATTAAACTGCGGGGCCGAGATTATCACACGCTCCCCCGAGAGAATGGAAGGGGGCGCCATGCGCAGCCCAAAGGCCTTATTTTTTCGGTTGAGAATTGAGCAGGCGTTTCCGGCGACAATATTTGCAAATTCGCCCATCGCTTCCAGCGTCTCGTCGTAGCTGACCGCATCCTTACCAAAAATGGCGGCCGCAATTTTGCCGGCGGTGACATTTGAAAGGTCGAGCAGCATCCGCCCGGAAAATTTGCCGATAATGCCGATAATCACGGTAATGCCCTGCGATTGCTGTTCCTGGTCGGGGGAAAACTCGTTTTCGTAGGTCAGCAGCGTTTTGGTCATACGGTTCATGCCATCCAGCAGGGACTCTTTAAAAACGTCAATATAATCGTTTAATAAGAGCTGGTACAGCTCCTCGGAGGCCATGACGCGTTCGATGGTGGTCACCAGCGCGTCTTCGTCTATCGGCTTTTGGATATAGGCGGAAGCTTTGTTTTTCTTCGCTTCCTTTATAAGCTCATCGTCCATCATGGCGCTGACGACAATCACCTTAATGTTTTTGTCAACCTGGTGCACGGCGCGGGTACACTCAAATCCGTCTGTTCCGGGTAACGTCATATCCATTGTTACCAGAGTCGGCTTTTGCGCTTTGACCACTGCTGTAACCTCTTCAAGATTTTTTGCGGTTCCGACCACTTTACAGCCATGACTTTCCAGAATATTGCGAATAAACGCTATTGAAAAAGAGGAATCATCTACAATTACGACCCGGATGTCTTCCATAATTCCGTACGCCTTTCAAAATTTAATTTTTTAAATTATAGCATAATATGACAATAAAAACTACCGTTTTGTCAGGACGGAAAGGGCATGGGCGGGCATAGTTGGTAAAGCCTTTAACGGTACAGGAATATACTGTGCCGTTTCGCGTCGCAACGCGCCAATACGTGCGGATTTAAAGTAACATAAATTTGAAAATATTCCATATCAATTATGGAACAATTGTTCACTTTTGGGGTTTCTTCTATTTTGACTTTATGGTATAATAGCCGCAAGACGGCTATTATTCCGGGATGATGCGCAACGGCTCGCCGCTTAACGCGGCAACCGCCTTTTGATGCGCAAATTATACCATTCGCTTGCGTTGATGGTATAATAACCGCAGGATACCCAACGGTTCGTCCCTGAACAGAGACCTCTTGAT
>JAEWYJ010000024.1 GCA_023395695.1 Bacillota bacterium
TTTGGCCTTTCGGCCGTTATTATGACGGTCGACTGCCCCGACCCCGCCGCGCCTAAGGTGCTGCGCGCTTCAATGGGGGCGGCGCTGCGTGTGCCGACCTATTGCGTTGAGGACGCCGCGGCCTCTGTTCATGCGCTGCGCAGCAGCGGCATGGCGGTATATGCCGCCGCTTTGGGCGCTCAGAGTGTGCCGGTTGACGCCGTTTTGCTGAACAACGCCGTCGTGTCCATCGGCAACGAGGGGGCGGGGTTGCCGCTCGCGGTGCAGGAGGCCTGTACCGGGCGGGTTATACTGCCCATCTGCGAACAGAGCGAATCGCTCAACGCTGCAATGGCGGCCACCGTTTTTGCGTGGGAGCTTTCGCGCTGTGCGAGAGAAGCTGCGAAAGGAGCGATTGGCCAATGACCTATCCGCATGGCGCGCGGGAATGGCTGTGGATGCAGCAGACCTTCGGCGTCGGGACGACCCGTGCGCATGAGGTGTTGATGCGTTTTGGCTCGGTACACGAGCTGCTTTCCCTTTCAAAATCGCGCATCGCTTCGGAAAACTTTTTTACCGATGTCGAAAAGTCCGCCCTGCTATCGCCCAGCTTTACCGGGGCGGAGCAGATATTGTCGGCCACCGAGGCATTCGGGGCAGCCGTGCTGACCCCCGACTCTCCCGAATACCCCGAGGGCTTTCGGCATATTCATTCGATGCCGCTTATTTTATATGCGCTCGGCGATATTTCGCTGCTGCGCGGGCATTATCTTATTTCTATGGTCGGAACCCGCACGCCTGATGAATATGGCATAGCTGCTGCGAAGAAACTAAGCGGAGACATTGCAGCGCTCGGCGGCGTTGTGGTCAGCGGCATGGCGCACGGCATAGATGCCGCCTGTCACCGCGCAGCGCTTGAGGCGGGCGGAAAAACGGTTGCGTTTATCGCCGCTGGGCTGGATATTGATTATCCCAAGCGTAACCGCGCGCTGCGCAGTCTGGTTGAGCAGCCCCAAAATGGTCTGGTGCTCACCGAATATCCGCTTGAGACGCCGCCCTTCGCCACACATTTTCCGCTGAGAAACCGTCTCATCTCCGGCGCGTCGGTCGCCACTGTTATTGTGCAAAGCAAGCGCAAAAGCGGCACCATGCTGACGGCCGGGCATGCGCTGACGCAAAACCGCGACCTTTTCGCGGTGCCGGGCAGCATTTTCTCGCCCCTGTCCGAAGGGGGTAATCACCTGCTTTCGCAGGGGGCGGAGCCGGCTCTGTCCGCCGCCGATATGCTGCTGCGGTATGTGCCGCTGTACGGTTATCCGCTGACGCCGCCGCCTGCGCGGCAAACCTCGCTGTTTTCAGACAGCGCACCGCGGCCACAGCCTTCAAAGGCGCCCCGATGCGCCGAAAAAAAGGACGAGGCCCGGCTGCCCGAATATCTGACTGCGCAGCAGCTTGCGGTGATGAACAGCCTGCAAAACGGCCCTGCCGCAATAGAATCGCTCTGCGAAACAACCGGTCTTGAAGCAGGAATGCTCTTGACGCTGCTGACCGGCCTGGAGCTGTTCGGGCTCATCAAAATGCTGCCGGGACGAATGGTGACGCGCTGCATACTATAGATTAAAATTCTTTGAAAGACGAAATAGGTGAACGAATATATGTCTAATCTGGTCATCGTAGAGTCGCCTGCCAAGGCCAAAACGATTCAAAAATATCTGGGTAAGGACTTTTCGGTCATTGCCTCTATGGGGCATGTCCGCGACCTGCCCAAATCGAAGCTTGGCGTTGACGTTGAGCATGGCTTTGCGCCGCAGTATCAGGAGATAAAGGGCAAGGAGACGCTCGTTTCAGAGCTTAAATCCGCAGCGAAGAAGGCCGACACCGTTTATCTCGCAACCGACCCCGACCGCGAGGGTGAAGCAATTTCATGGCATCTGGCGCAGATGCTCGGGCTGCCGCTCGATGAAAAAAACCGTGTTACCTTTAACGAAATTACCAAAAGCGGCATCAAAAGCGGCATGGCTGCCCCGCGTGAGATTAATCAGAGTCTCGTTGACGCGCAGCAGGCGCGCCGTATCTTAGACCGCATTGTCGGTTACAAGCTGTCGCCGTTTTTGTGGAAAAAAGTGCGCCGGGGCCTGTCCGCGGGCCGTGTGCAGTCGGTAGCGGTGCGCCTTATCGTCGACCGCGAAGAGCAGGTGCGCGCTTTTGTCGCTGAGGAATACTGGACGGTGGATGCCAGACTTTTGGCGCATTCGGCCAAAAAGGGCTTCGACGTCCGGCTGGCACTTAAAAACGGCGAGAAGGTTGAATTGCATAACGAGGACGAGGCCAACGCGGTGCTTGCGGATATTAAAGGCGCCCAGTGGCAGGTGACAAACGTTAAAAAGAGTGTGCGCCGCCGTCTGCCCGCACCGCCGTTCATCACCTCGACCCTGCAGCAGGAGGCTTCGCGCAAGCTGGGCTTTCAGGCGCGCCGCACCATGAAGGTTGCGCAGGAGCTGTACGAGGGCATTGAGCTTGAGGGCCATGGCGCTGTGGGCCTTATCACCTACATGAGAACCGACTCGCTGCGCATCTCCGAAGAGGCGCAGCAGGCCGCCGAGGATTACATCAAGGCTCATTATTCCAAGGACTATCTGCCCTCGACCCGCCGCGTTTATAAGAGCAAAAACAATGCGCAGGACGCGCACGAGGCTATTCGCCCCTCCATGCCTGAGATTACGCCCGAGGAGGCTAAAAAAAGCCTCTCGGCCGAGCAGTATAAAATTTATAAGCTCATATGGGAGCGGTTTATCGCCAGTCAGATGGCCAACGCCATGCTGGACACCATGTCGGTGGATATCGCTGCCGGAACCTATACCTTTAAAGCGTCGGGCTATGCAGTCAAGTTTGACGGCTTTACCGTGCTGTATGAGGAGAGTCGCGACGAGACGGACGAAAAATCCACCGCGCTGCCGCCGCTGGCTGAGGGCGACCTGCTCAACATGCAAAAGGTGGACGCCAACCAGCACTTTACTCAGCCGCCTGCACGCTATTCCGAGGCGTCGCTGATTAAGGCGCTTGAAGAAAACGGCATTGGCCGTCCGTCAACCTACGCGCCGACCATTTCAACCATCATTGACCGCGGCTATGTTGAGCGCAACGCTAAAACACTGATGCCCACCCCGCTGGGCGAGACGGTGACAGGGCTTTTACGCGAGCAGTTCAAGCACATTGTCGACGTCAAGTTCACCGCCGGTATGGAGGGGGATCTTGACCGTGTGGAAAACGGCAAGGATGACTGGGTAAAAACGCTCGACGTCTTTTATAACGATTTTGAAACCACGCTGAAAACCGCCGAAAAGCAGATGGAGGGCGTCCGTGTCAAGGTTCCGGATGAGGAAACCGAGGAGATCTGCGAGCTTTGCGGGCGCAAGATGGTCATTAAGTCGGGGCGCTTTGGCAAGTTTTTGGCCTGCCCGGGCTACCCTGAATGCAAAAACACCAAGAAAATCGTTCAGAAAACCGGTGGTTTTTGCCCCAAATGCGGCGGCGAGATGCTGACCAAAAAGTCTAAGAAGGGCCGCAGCTTCTATGGCTGCGCCAACTTTCCAAACTGCGACTTTATGACC
>JAEWYJ010000033.1 GCA_023395695.1 Bacillota bacterium
GACCAACTTGAAAAGCGGAACTGAATTAGAGCGGCTATTTTTTGTGCCGCAAGGCAGACGACGCAGGCGGGCTGGCGCCCGTCAAGGAGGATAACGCAGCGGCGCGGAAAATAGGCCGCCAAGACAGCACGTTTTTTAAGTTTGTCGACTATATATATGCGGATGAAAAATTCCGCAGGGCGTCTGTGCCGCTGCCTACAGCTCGCGCATGTAATAAAAGGACCGCGTCAGATTAAGCATGCCGTAACCCCACTGGTTGTTGGGGTAGATGACCAGCTCGTTGCGATTGCAGCCCCGTATAAGATAAGCCTTGACGGCGGGGGTGCAAAAGCCAAAGTCGTTTCCCTTTACAATAGCCCATTGCATCAGCAGCGCGCATGCGCCGGAGGTGATGGCGGCGGCACAGCTTGTGCCGCTCATGTAACCAAAGCCGCTGGGGTAGATGCCCCCAATCTGGTAGCCGGGCGCCAGCAGGTCGGGCATTTCGCTCTGTATTCTTGTTGGCCCCCAGGAGGAGAGCGGGTATAAAATATTGCGGATGCTGTTATAAGCGCCGCAGCATATCGGCCCCAGCCCGGTGGCGGGAAAGGTGATGGTATTATAAGGGGTGGACGATAAAAATTCCACGTTCGGCGATATAAAACCGGTCATGGGCAGCCATGCACGAATGGTGCCGTCTATGATAAAATCGCCGTAAGCGGTAATGGTCCACAGGCCGGGGGTGGCGTCGCGTATCTTAACAACGGTCACCTGATCGCCGCTGTTGCTGATGGGGAACCGGTACATGACCGTGACCTCGGATTTTTCAAGTACAAGCTGCGTGGACTGCATCAGCATGGGCCGCACCGGAACCCGTTTTACAAGCTCACCTGTGGGGGAGCGTACCGATACCGAAATAATGTCCGAAAGGCGGTTTGTCACAATGACCCAAATATTCCCCGCGTTTTGCCCAACCTGAATGTCGATATTTTCAGGCGTTCTGTCGCGCGAAAAGCGGTTGTGATAGTGATGCTTTGCCTGACTCTCATTTCCGGCGGCCACACAGATGCAAACCCCGGGGATATTCGAAATATCGAATAAATAATCCTCAAGGGGGCTGGTGCCGTCGTGGCTGTCATAGTTTGAACCAAGACCGATGCATATGACCACTGGGCGTTTAAGCGCCCGGGCCTTTTTTACAATATATTCGACCCCCAGCATGACGGAAGTGGCTTCAAAAGCATTTCTTTGGTCTTCCGGAACGAAGAACAGCTCGCGTATAAAGGGGTAGGCGCTCTTAAGCTTAACCATAATAATGTCCGATTCGGGCGCGGCGCCGATAAAGTCCTCCTCGGCAATGGCGGAACCGGCCGCCACCGAGGCTAAAAAAGTACCGTGGCCCGCTTCGTCAACGTGCGGCAGAACGCTTAAAGGCGCTGAGGAGGTTAGAGCGGTGTTGATTTGCGCATTGGTATATTCAACCCCAATCGGAAAGCCTTCCGGCGGCGTTCCCGAAACCGACTGGTCATAGATAAATTGTATTTTGCTGGTACCGTCCCGGTTTTGAAAAACTTTCTTTGTATAGTCGATGCCCGTATCTATAAAGCCCAGCAGAACGCCCTGACCTTTAAGGTCGAGATAAGGCTGCTGCTGCATCTGAATAATGCCCGACACTTCCAGCTCCGCCCGGCCCAAAAGGCCAAGAACGCTTGGAATTCCGTTTTGAATGCCCATATAACGGGCCATATCTTTATAGCCTTCGACGGTGGCATAGCAGATAATATGGGTATCGCTGACCGTATGGCTGGCAATAAGGCCGGGGTGTTCCAGAATGATGCGCTCGAAGTAAGCGTCTTTTCTCATGAAAAAATCCACAACATCGGCAGAGTATAAATTATTGATATCCAAAGCCTACGCCTCCCGAAAACATGTTTAACGCGGGGCCTTCCTGTGCGGAAAGCGCTTGCCCGAACGACCTTTCTGCATATAGTCATTATATTTAAAGCACGTCTGAAATATGAGAGAAAGCCCGACAAAGAGGCTTTGCCTACCCGAAAGCGCAGCAAACAACGCATTAGAACCCAAAGATAAAAAAGGGGGGGTGTTGCTCCCTCAAGACGCTTTTGACGGTGCGCTTGGCCGCACTGTCTCTGAACGAGCGCATGACCGTCTTGCAGGTGGCGGGGGTGCGCCGATTACAGGCGGGGCCGCCTTTGCCGAACCGGGTTGGCAGCGCATTGTCAAAACCGATAGCAGTTGGTTTAATATGGACTTTTCTCTACAATTTTGATATAATTTAAAAACGAATATTGTTTCTGCGGTATTGCTGTCGGGCAGTATAGTCAGATAACAGCGCCCGCCGGAACCCTGGCGGTCCGCCGGGCTTGCTCTGGTATTGAAATTTTTTGACAAAAAGGAGTGCGGATATGAAAAGACGTGAAATTATAAAGCAGGTTCGCGGACAGCAGGCGACCGATGGTGCCGGCGTGCGCCTTGTACGGGTGCTTGGCAAACGCGATGTAGAGGATTTTGACCCGTTTTTGATGCTCGATTCCTTTGATTCGGTCGACCCTGCCGATTATGTGGCGGGTTTTCCGATGCATCCGCATAGGGGTATTGAAACCATCACCTACCTGATTGCCGGCAAAATCGAGCACGAGGACAGTCTGGGCAACCGGGGAACCATTGGCGACGGTGAGAGCCAGTGGATGACGGCGGGCAGCGGTATTCTGCATCAGGAGATGCCAAAGCCCTCGGAGCGGATGCTGGGCTTTCAGCTGTGGCTGAACCTGCCGGGCAGCGAGAAGATGGACGCCCCGGCTTATCTTGGCATCACACAGGACATGATGCCGCAGGTTCAAAAGGATGGCGCGCAGATTCGCGTACTGTCGGGCTGGCTTGACGGCGTGTCCGGCGTGACGCCGCGCCATATTCCCGCGACTATTCTGGATGTTGCGCTACCTCGCGGCCAATCAATCTCGCTTGAGACAAAACCGGACGAAACGGTGTTTATTTTCCTGATTCAGGGGGATGCCGCCGTGAATGATCAGCCTGTGCCGGTTAAAACGGCGGTGCTGTTCGGGGAGGGCGATTTCATTTCGGTCACGGCGCAGCCGCAGGCCGATCTTCGGTTCGCTTTCTTTTCGGCCCAGGCGCTGCGCGAGCCTATTGCATGGGGCGGCCCGATTGTCATGAACACCCGGCAAGAGCTTGAGCAGGCGTTTGAAGAGCTTAACCGGGGGACGTTTGTCAAGCACAAAGGGCAATAGCCCCAATAAGAAGCGGCATTGCTGTTCAAGGCGGCCGTTTTGCACAATAAATACCGCATCTAAAATAAATTAAAAGGGTTGATATGATGAAAAAGCCTAAAATTGTCGCGATTGTCGGATCGCTGAGAAAAGATTCCTATAATCGTCAGCTGGCCGGGGCCGCTAAAGCCGCCGTGGGCGACCGCGCGGACTTTGAGCTGCTGGAGTATGCCGATATTCCGTTTTTTAACGAGGATATTGAAGTGCCCGTGCCTGAGCAGATTGCGCGGGTACGCGGCATTGTGGCGGCTGCGGACGGCGTCTGGTTTTTTACACCGGAGTACAATCATTTCTTCTCCGGCGTACTGAAAAATCTGCTTGACTGGCTGTCGAGATCGCCGGATACCGGTGAGCCGAACACGCTTTGGGAAAAGCCGGCTGCCATCAGCGGCATCACCCCCGGCACGCTGGGCACGGCGCTTTCTCAGGACCATCTTGTGACACTGATCAGCCTGCTGAATATGCGGGTGATGAATGCGCCCCGGCTGAGAATCTCCGGGGCGACCGGGCAGCTTAACGCCGAGGGGCGGCTTGAGTTGACTGCCAGTGCGCCGTTTTTGCAGGAACAGGCGGATGCCTTTCTTTCGTTTATACAAAATGGCTGATTCCCGCAGCAAAATAATTATAAGAGCACGACAAAAAAGCGGCCCGGCGCGGCCGCTTTTTGCGCGGGATAAAATTCGAGACAATACATAAAATGCAATAAATAGAATTTTATATTTCAAAACGCCAAAATTTTTTTGGGTTATTTGCGCGATTTTAATAACAAGTTCACAAATATTGAATTGATGTATTGCAATTCCTTCATTTTTAGATTATAGTATTGCCAAGCTTGAAAGTAATGCCGAGTCTTTTGGCATTCTGAGGCATATGGATTAAGCAAAGACGCTGTCCTCTTTGGACGGCGTCTTTCTTTTTTTAAACTATTTTAGGAGGAAATTTTATGGATCAGATTTTTGAAGCTGTAAACGGAGTTGTATTCCCCATATGGTTCCTGATCGGCGCGGCG
>JAEWYJ010000043.1 GCA_023395695.1 Bacillota bacterium
CGCGGCTTTGACAAATAACCTGTGAAAAAAGGTGCTGCTTTACGCGGCACCCCTTTTTTATTTTATGCGGCTGGCACCGGCGCGAGCGGGAACGCGGCGAAAACCCGCACCAGAAAGCCGTTTTTTAGGCAAAGGCCAAGCCGCTTAGCACGCCCCGGAAGTCAAACAGCAGACAAAAGAGGGCGGCCTTGCGGCTTAATGTAAGTATAGCAGAGCAGGCCCCGCGTGTCTAGGGGCGAAAACGTGCGAACGGCGCGTTAGCGCGTGCGAAAAGCGACGCCGACCGCGCCAAAAAACCGCATGTATAAGCGGTGCGTGCCGTGCGGCGGGGCGTTACTGACCGTTACAGGCGGCGTGCGGAAATGAGGCTTTCCCCTGCCTAATCAACACAAAATCGAGCAGAAGCAATTCTACAAATTTTAAAAATGTGTAGAATTGGTAGAATTGCGATAGCAATGCGGGTTTAAGTACAATGGCGTCGCCTATCTGCCTAAGAAGTCAATTCTACAAAAAAGATATAAAACTAAATCATGAAGGCACAAAAAATTAAGCGGTTCCGCTGGCGGTATTATCATCGTCATCGGGGGCGCTTTTTTGCATCTCGTTCTCGTCGAAGTATGTTGAATAAATGGATATCTCTTCCCCCGTCTTTTGTTGATATTTGAGTTTTGCTATATCAAAAACAGTCTTGCGATCCGGAGCATCCAGCAGCCGATACATGGCTACTAAGTCGGCTTCTTCTTCCGTAAGCGGAACACCATCACAATACACATCAAAGCGTGATCGAGGGGGTAGATGCTCTGCTTGTTCTGGTTTCTGAACGTTTAATCCCGTGAGCAACCAGTCAGCAGCTACTCCGAAATATTCGCAAAGAGAGATGACTGTAGACGCTGATGGATCGTATTTCCCCGTTTCATAACCGCTGATATTGCTTTTTGATCGGCCTATAATATTTCCAAGCGCCTGAGCAGAAAGACCTTTGCCTAATCGTAAGGACTTAATGCGTTCTCCTATACTGTTCATATTTTAGTCCTCTTTCTTAAATATAGTTCTAATTTTAGCTCTATTTGTATTGACATGTTCAGATATTAGAACTATACTGATATTAGATATAAAACTATATCAAGCATAGCACAAAAGCGAGGAAATTGGAATATTAAGGAGATGATTTTATGAGGCACGGAAAACGGCCAACGCGCAAGCAAAAGATCAGGTTTGGACAAGCCGGTCTCTCGCCGGAGAACTGGCTGGTCATCCGGCAGAAGCCGGACGGGGAGCTCATCGTGGTACATAAGCACACCGACCGGGTCAAAGTCATCCCGGCGATGCTCGGTTAAAGGGCAGAAAGGAAGGTAAGCAGCATGACACTTTTAGAGATCATCAACGAGTATTTTGGCAAAAACTTTTCCAACATCGAAGAGGCGCTTGAACAATATTCGGCGCGGGAGCTTTTTAGCGGCTGGCTCAACTATGAGGGCATCATCGGGTATACCGATAAGCTGCTGGGGGTTATGGATGACCTGGGCTTTTTGCGGGAAGAGAATTTCCCGGCTGCGCATATGGCTCCGTACAAACCGGAGGACATTGTCGCTGAGCGCCGAGCAGCCTACAGGCCGGTGGACAAGCGCGCTGAGCGCCGTCTCCGGGACGCATCCGGTACGAAAGAATCGCCTGACAAGCAGGCGGCCCCGTACAAACCGGAAGATATTATATTTGATCGTCAAGCGGCCCACAGGCCGGTGGACAAGCGCGCTGAGCGTCATCGCAGAGAAATAAATATGGCATTATCCCTGCTCAAAGAAGATGTTCCGCGCAAATGGGAAAACCGTCTAAAAAGAGATAGCTGTAACATCAAAACCATGCCAATAAATGAGATGGTGAAAGAACTTGTACGCAGGACATCGGCGCAATCGTTGACCGTCAGCCTTGGCGACGAGGTCACATTAAAGCCCGGAGAACCAACACAAATTTTAACATTTCCCATCAGTTGGTTACAAACACCCGGTGTTCCTATATCACAGGCCGGGAAAGAGCTGCCTGACAAGCAGACGGCTCCATGCAAACCGGGAGACATTATGGCTGAGCGTCATCGCCGGGACGCGATCGAAACGAAAACCCCATCTGCCCCCGACGCGTCGATGTATGAAAAAGCGGACAAATACCTTGAGTCGATCCTGCTGGGCCTAAACAGGAGCGACGACCCAGCGAGTTTTGAAACGTTAAAAACCGTCGTTTATATCGCAAAGCTCAACCAGCTTTTCCACCAGATTGAGACCTCGCCGAACCACGGCAAGGCGGAGGCCATCGGGCGGCTGCTGGGCACCGATTTTCTTGAAGCCAGTATTTGTGCAACCGGCGAGAACACGCTGGAGCTGACCTTGCGTGATGCCATTCGCCGCTGCGATGTTTTGAAGATGGCGTTTACCGACCGCAGCTATTTATGTAAGCTGCAAGGCTTTGGCCCATTAATTAAAGAACAGAACCGTTACACTCGGACGGGCCAGTCCTTTTTGTAATCAGGCGACAGAGGTTCTTCATCTGCCCCGGCATGATCTCGTATTCAAATTCCAATAAACTGCCGGGAACATTCGGCAAGTCGAATGTTGCATGAAAGAGTTTACTATTTTCGGCATCTTGCTCCACATTCAGCATATCCCATTCAGAGGAGCCAACACGCTGAGAATAGGCATAGTCCAAAATGTCCGAGCCGCAGGGGCACCGCCTGACCAGTTCATTTTTACTCAGATAGAATCGCTTCATTTTTTAGCCTCACTTTCACATTATGACGTCAAATTTCTTTATATTAATTCTACCACGTATTCCCAGAATAACAACCATCACCACCGCAGAAAGGAGGGCGCGCAAAATGGAAAAGAGACCCGGCAGGCTTACGCCGTTTGGAAAGTATGTTGCCAAGGCGCTTACAGATAGGGACATGTCAAAGGGGCAGCTCGCCGCACGGGTGGGTACCTCGCCGCAGTATCTCAGCTTTATCCTGTATGGGGCGCGCTCGGGCGAGAAGTATATCCCGGCCATCATCGCCGCGCTGGAGCTCGACCCCGACAAGGCGCAAAGGCTCATCGCTTAGACAGAAGGGAGGGACAACCGTGCCGGAGGCATATATCACGCTGGAGGATGCGGCGGCGCTTGAGAGCGTCAAGTATAAAACCCTTGCTCAGCGCATTCAGCGCAGCCCCGCCGCCTACAGCACCAAAACGCAGCCGCGCGAGGGCGGCGGGAAGGAACAGGTCATGATCGCAGTATCGTGTTTAAGCGCCAAGGCGCGCAAGGCGCACCGGGCCGCGCAGAAAATAGACGGCGGCGCGCCTGCCATCGACCGGCGCGCCAAGGAGCCGCCGTGGTATGTGGGCGCGGATTTGAACCAGTACATCCACAACAACCAAAAGGCCTACTATGAGGCCGTCGAGCTGGCGCGGCAGGTACAGGATTTTATTGAATACAGCGACGCGGAGCGCACCCGGTATGCAGACCGTTTTGCCTTGGAGCTGGGGATCTCGCAGCGCACGCTGTACCGCTACACCGAAAACATCTTAGAGGCCACGGCGTGGGCGCTGCGGCTGGAACGCGAGGACGGCAAGGGCCGCGATTACTTTAAGGCGCTGAGCCTCTGCCGCAAGCCCCGCGACAAGGGAGATTTCCCCAGCCTCACGGATGAGCAGAAAGCCTTTGTCCAGAACGTTTGGTTTGACAAGGATTTTGCCAACAACAAAGGCACCATGCAGATGCTCTATGAGGACTTGGAAAAGCGTGCCGTCCAGCAAGGCTGGGAGGCGTACCCCTCTTATCAGACGGTGGCGCGGTATATCAGCTGCCTCATGGATCAGCGTGGGGCGGAGAGTGCGCGGTATCTGGCCGCCAACGGCCTGCGGGAGTGGAAAAACGCCAAGCAGCTCAAGTGCAAGCGCGACGCCACGACGCTGGAGGTCATGGAGTATGTGGTGGCCGACGCCCATACCTTTGATCTTTGGGTCAGCTACCGTGCCCCAAACGGCAAGGTCAAGGCCATACGGCCCGTGGTGGTCGCATGGGAGGAAATGAAGAGCCGGTGCATATTGGGCGCGGTGGTGTGCGAACATTCCAACGCGCAGGTGGTCAAAGAGTCGGTGGTCAAGATGGTTTACTCGCCGCTGGGCGGCGTGCCCAAATACATGCACACCGATAACGGCAAGGATTTTACGGCCAAGGAAAACCTCGGCCAAGACCGCAGCAAGCGCGCCATGGAGCCGGTCGCCATGGACTCTGAAACAAAGGGCTTTTTTAGATCGCTCGGCGCGCAGGAGTGGGACAGGTCGCTACCCTATCAGCCATGGGATAAGCCGATCGAACGCGCGTTTAACACCTTTTGCCTCAAAC
>JAEWYJ010000072.1 GCA_023395695.1 Bacillota bacterium
AGAAAGCATACAGGCGATAATGACGGTCCACGGGGCTTTGGGGATACGCGCGGTGATGACATTGATGCCCGCGGTGACGCCCGCGCCCAGAACAATACCCGCCTTAATCGACATCGGGATTGACTCAACCAGCTTGCGGCCGATACCGGTGGCGCCCATAATCAGAAAGCTCAGCGCAACCAGCATTTGCAGCGCAATCATTGCTTTAATTCTGTCAACATCTCCGGTGGCATAGTTGGGCACCTGCCACTGGCCGAGATAGGCGATGGTCAGCGGCAGTGCCGGCGTAATCCATCCGGGCACAACCGGGTCGCCCAGCAGCGAGGGCAGGTAGTAGCAAATGGCATTCAGAACGCCAAAGGTCAGCGCCATAAGAAAAACGCTGTTTTCGTTAAGCCCCAGAGCCGTAATATTTTCCGGCAGGTCAAGACCAAAGGTCGTCATCGTGGTGGTAACGCCCGCGCCCAAACAGGCAACGCCCAGGAACATTGCAGCGGCAAATTCGGTCCATTGCCACTCGTGGTGAATCAGCGGTAATCTCAGCATGAACGGTCCCAGCTTAATACCGGGCTGTTCTTCACCGTATTTGCGCTTTTGCACGGGGAATCTTTCTGTCATGAAATCTTCCGGAATCGCTTTGGCCCTGCTCTCGGTCGTGCTCATGGATAAATCCTCCTCTTAAACAATTCTGGTTTCCTACTGTCGAACACCTTAGTTCCGCCGGCCGATCTGTCAGGACATGCGGCCCATTGCCCCAATAATGGACGCGCTTGCCCTCTCGCCCAAACTTTGTATAAACATTAACATAACGGTTACGATTTATCAATATAAATAGTTGATATTGTCCAAAAATCTACCTTCTGACCAAGGCAATATTACGAAAGTACACGCAACTGACAACTTTTTTTGCGACTCGCATTTTTACTGCTTTCAACTGTTTTAACGATGAGTAAAACAAAAAAAATCACCCTGTTTGCTGCGTTTTTGCAACAAACAGGGTGATTACAGCGCGTTTAGGCGCTTGTATGGCGTTTCAGTTTTGCAACATGTTTCATTTTTGCATCGCCATTTGTGCTTTGTGCTGCTTTCTTTTGCGGACCAGCGTCGCCGCGTCTATCCCTAAGCTCTTGGCGGCGTCGCGCACATTGCCGTAGCGCTCATAGGCCTTTTCAATATAAGAAAGCTCAAGCCGGGCGACCAATGCCTTTAAATCCGCCGATTCAAACGCCTTTTCCATTACGCTTGGCAGCTCACTGCCCAGCGTAATGGAAAGGCTGTCGGTTTCAATTACGCTGCCCTCGCACATCAGCATGGCGCGTTCGACAACGCTGCGCAGCTCTCTGACGTTGCCCAGCCAGGCATAGCCCTTAAGCGCGTGCATCGCGGCGGCGCTGACCCGCTTCTTCAAACGGTATTTTCTGTTAAATTCCATGACAAAGCTTTGCACAAAGGGAAGAATATCCTCTCTGCGCTCACGCAGCGGCGGAACGTGAACCGTCACGACGTTGAGCCGATAATATAAATCCTCTAAAAACTCTTTGCGCCGAACCATCTCGGCGATTTTCTGATTGGTGCCCGCAATGATGCGCACATCCACAGAAACGGCGCTCTCAGCGCCTATGCGCTCGATGCGCTGCTCGTTAAGCACCCTTAGCAGCTTGCCCTGAACGTCCAGCGGCAGGTCGGCAATTTCGTCAATGTGCAGCGTGCCCCGGTCGGCTGCCTCAATGAGGCCCATGCGGCCCTTACCGGGCCCGGCGCCGTCGGCATAGCCGAACAGCTCGCCCTCAAGCGCTCTGGGCGGTATCGCCTTGCAGCGGACACGGACAAACTTTTCGCCCTTTCGGTTGGAGCGCTCGTGAATAAACTGCGAAAGCTGCGCCTTTCCCACCCCCTGCTCCCCGCTTAAAAGCACCGGAACATCCAGCGCGGCAACCCTGCGGGCCTGCTGTAAAACCTCGCGCATGGCGGCATCCACCGCAATCATTTCCGCAGGCGGCGGCAGGGTGCGGCGCATCGCCTCAATTTCTTTAAAATATTTGCTGGTCATCTCACGGTTTTGCGCCAACTCTTCCTTGAGCGCGTGCAGCTCGGTAACGTCGCGAACATTGGTCACAACCATGACAACCTCTTGCTTGTCGTCAAAAACCGGCGTGCTGGTAATGACCGCGCGCTTGCCGGTTTTAAAGACCTGCTCAATCGTCACCGGCTCACGCGCTTTAAGCGCTTCAAGCGTTCCTGAGCGCGAGACGACCCCGTTGCCAACCAATACATCCATGCGCATTCCCAGCAGCTCTCTGCGATCCAAACCGCTGATGTTCTCGTAGCTTTTATTAATCATCATGGTTACGGCGCTGCCATCGGTAATGTAAATGCCGTCGTAGGAAGACTCGATAATTGTTTCAAACCGGGCGCGGGCCTCCCGTAAATTGCGAAACATCGGAGGCTCTTCGGTTACCTGCGGAAAATAAAAGTATGCCGGCTCTCGCTTGGCCAAAACAACATCCCCCTTTTCGTGCACTGCTCAGCAGCAACCCCATCCGCGCCACTTCTCCCTTAAAGGAGACTCTGGCGGCAGGGCGTCCTTCTGAGGCGCTTCACCCGTCTCCACGTCCTCATCCGCCTCACCCTGCGCATCCCGCTCGCCGGGAATCTGCGCGTCCAAAGCGGCCGATATGGCCTCCTGCCCCGGCACTTCGGTAAGCGGCTGCGCCAAAGACGCTTCCGGCGTGGCGCTTACGTTGTTGTATTCGGCGTTAAGCCGGGCAAAGGTTTCGCTGCCATCCCACGAGAGGCGCTTAAACAGTGTCTCGCGGTGACTTGTCTGGTCGCACAAAAAGCTTTCAAAATCATCGATATCCCGCTGGGTGGCAATATTGGCAAAATTGTCGCAGCCAACCAGAAACGCGCGTAAAATATCAAACAGCCGCTGGATGGGGTCGCGGTAATGCCGGCACAGCGTCCGATTACTTCCGCACAACCGAACAAGTGCCAGCAACGCCTGCTGCGCCTCGTCGTACCAGCCGTCAATCTCGGGCTGCCGAACCTTCTCAAACACTTCGTTAAGCACTTCGCTTTGCTGCGCGGCGGGGCGCGGCACAACGTTGTCGCCGGTACCGTGCTTGCAGCGCAGCCTGCACGCCGTTACGCCAGGGGCAACAAAATTCGAAACCCGCATGAAGGCGAATGCAAATTTATTGCAGGCCAACCGGATATCGCGTTGGCGCTTCTTCGTGTATAAATAACTGAGCGCCATGGCGGCCACCATAACCGCAAACGCCATTTTTGCGTAGAGATTCATTGACGTAAACATAAATCCATCCCCTTTGTCTATGATTGTCAACCTCCGCCGCGGCAGCCCGGGGCGGTCGAATAACTGCCGGCAACAGGATTGCCAGCACTGGCAGATTGTGTTAATATGACAACAAAACCAAAAATTTCAAAGTGAGGGCAATAAAATGGAAAACAAACATCCCTACAAGCCTTACACCGCGCTGATTCTGCTTGGCGGAACAGCGCTGCTGGAATTTATTCTGTTGTTTGAGAGCTTTCGTACCGCGTTCAGTGCGGTGCACGGCGCGTTCTTCGCGGCGGAGGCGTTCTTCCTTGTGGCAGCTGCCGCAGGCGCGGTTTTCAGCGCTTTCCGGCCCGACTGGGGCGGTCGGCCCGGCGCTTTGGCCGTCTGGGGTATCTTTGCCGTTTATACCGTATGGAGCCTGCTGACCTTTTCGCTGTTTTCCGCCGAATTTGCCAAATGCTTCGCACCGCAATACGGCCGCTATTACGGCATGGCCATGCAGGCAGGCAAGCTGTTTGTCATCTTCATTGGCATCGCGTCCGCCGGGCGCAGCAGCAGGCGGCCCGACACCCACGCCTATACCGCCGCACTGGACACGGTATCGCAGCGCAAGCAGCTCGAATGGGCGATAGCGGCTGAAAAAGGCTCAAAAAAAGATGCCCAGCGCACGGTGGAGAATCTGAAAGCCCAGCTGGGAGAGGCGGAATTTGCCCGCCTGATTAACCAGTTGGAAACAGACTCAGCCGATAAAACCGGCCGGGCCGATTCCGAATAGCAGTGCGCTATTGCTCTTTTGGGGCGCCGCCCTCGCCTTTCTCGGTTCTGACCCACGCAAAAATCAGGCTGGCCAGCACAAGCACATTGGCGAAAACCATGGTGTAGCTGTCGCCGAGCATTCTCAGCCCGTTAATGACGGCCAACACCAGACCGATTAAATAGCTGGCTCTTACCAGCAGCTTAGACGCCCTTTTTGTCTTGTAGGTGACATAAATATTGGCGAGCATCAGCACCACCAACAGACCAAGGCCTATTAAAAGGCCCTTAAGTACCGGGCTTTCCAAAGAGACTCCCCCTTTCAATTTGTAAATTGTATCATAATTTCTTCACAATTAAAATGATTTTTTGTCAAAATATCTTTTCATACAGCTATCTGTCTCTTTTACACGGAAAAATTATGGTTTTAAGGCTTTTCAAACAGCTTTTAGCCGCTTTCCCGTCCCAGCCTGCGGGTAACTTCTTTTGTGTTTTCTTACTTTCGGTAATACGCCTGATTGACTGGCGCCTGCCATGCTGGAGATCTGGAAAAGCCATCAGTCGCTCAACGGCTGAATTCCTATTCTGCCATGCAGTCGCCTGCACAATTTTTAGCGCGGCCGTTTTAAGTCATTCGCCTTCGCCTGTAGAAAATGACGAATAATAACCCGCCTGACAGTAAAGCAACGGCAATACCTAAAACAATCCACGTCTTCGTATCAAAGCCGGCGGCGGTGGAAGCCGACATATTCCCGTTATTCGGGTTTCCCCGTGCCGAGGCATCTCCCCGTCCCGCATTGTCCGGCCGGTTGCCTCCATCGTTAAATCTGCCTTGGCCCCGGCTTTTAAACATATCAATTTGTTCTTCTGTAACACCTAAGTCTTGCAGCTCCGCCAGTTGTTCTTCCGTCAATTCACGCTCACCGGCGGATTGTATAATCTCCATGGCGCGCTGCATATTTTCCATGTTAAGTCCCTGCATATTCCCGTCCGGACGCACATTGCCGTTCCCCTCCTGATTTTCGCCCGACATGCCGCCACCGCCCATGCTGCCAAGCGCGGAAAGATTGACATTTGACGCATCAACAAGCGCGGCAGAATTTGCGCTCTGCCCTTCCGTCGTGGCGGGGATGCGCCCGTCAAGCTGGCCTTCAATGCTCTGCGCCCGCAATTCGCCCAGTTTTTTTAGCTCTGTAACACCGCTCCGATAGGCGGTAGCGTCATAAAATGCGGTTGGGTCCGATTCAACATAGGAAGAAATTAAGGCGTCAAGCGAATCGACCGTCCGGCTAAACTGGCCGTCGCTAAAGTAACCATCCACAATCTGCTGCAAATAGCCATGGTACAACGCCATATACTCCGGTACTTCAAGCAGCTTGGCCAGTATCGGCCGGTCCTCAAGGTTCACGCCTGAAACAGGCGTGTCAATTGGAAAGTTGACAACGGAGGACGCGCTGCCGGACTGAAATCCGCCAAAGGCCAAATTATAATCCCATGGGAGCATAGTCAGACGACCATCTTTTTCGTACAAATAATAATTATGGCACATGTTGGATACATAGCTGTCGAGATTTACAACAACGGTTTGAGCGGCAAAGTATTGAAGTGTTGCCTCTACATCGACGGTATTTTCCAAATCTTCACCGGCGTTGAGTTTTTTAATGGCATTGATCACGCGCTTGTAGTCGGTAACGGTACTGTCAAAAACGGCGCTTTCAAATATGACGGAATAGCTTGAAAGCTCGTCGTCGGTATATTGCAGCGTGGCCCCACCGGATTGGCCCCCGAAGCCACCGCGTCCGCCACCGACTTCGGGGGTCAGCTTCTCGCCTGACGGCATTTGCCCCTCCACCTGAGACTGGAGTTGGGCCGGACTCATCTCAGACATCTGCTCCTCCGCCTGGGGTGGGGACTGCCCACCTGCCGCCACAGACATTTGCCTCCCCGCCGGATTCTCTTGCTGTGCGCGGTTTTCGTCTGTAACACCGTCGCCGGTACGTTCCATACGTTCATTCATCTGGCCATTGCCACGCATACCCATGCCTTCAGGCTTATAAAGCTTGCCGTGATCGTTGCCGTATACACGCTTAGCATAGCTGTCTTCAAGCGTCTCAACGGCAAGATAAAAGCCCCACGTCTCACCATTGACGGTGATATTCGAAAACGCATATCGCGGCGTTTCCACGCCCACATAGTCCATGATGTCATACGAAAGATATTCCTTCATGTAGCTTGCGTCGCCCTGCATATTGTTGACAACAATTTTATCCAGACCAAGCCAGGTCTGCCCCGTCACATAGTGATCGAACTCTATTTTGAAGCTGTAACGGTCGGTCGTATCGTCCTGCGCCACCATACTCAGACTTGAGTTGCCCTTGGGGCGAATGCCGACGTTTTCTATTTTTGTGCCATTTATAACAATTGTGGCAGCTATATATTCCTCCGCCGTCGCGTTTTGGAGCATATCGGCCCAATCCTTTTGATCTGCGACAATCTGAATATCCAAAACCTTTGCTTTATCCATAGCGGAAACATAGAGTGGCTCCGCTGACCCGGTAATGGCCTCAAAGGCTGTCGGCATCAGGTACATAATGCTGATGAGCAGCACCGCGACCGCCATGAGCAGCGCCGCCAGCTGATCGATTCTTTGATGCTTAATCATGACGGCTTCACCCCCTTATGACATATAATCGCCGTTATAGCTGACCAGCGCAACGCTTCTGACCCCGGAAACAGCCTTAATTTCCCCCACAAATTTTGTGGCACTTTCAAGCAAACGCACTTCGAGCGTAAATTCCATTCCGGCATCGGACACCGTTTTAGACTTTATGCTATACCGCTTTACACCTTGCCTGAGATGCGCTAAAATCGCGTCCTCCTGCTGCTCGCCCTCACTCGCGACGATTAGGATGTAGGGCGAATCCACGCTTTTTTTGTTGACGAACACAACGAGGGTAACACCTACGAACAGGGAACCCAGCACAGCAAGCGGCAACAGGCCCGCGCCCAATACGATGCCCGCGGCGATGGACCAAAACAGGAACACAATGTCCAGCGGCTCTTTTATCGCCGTTCTGAAACGAACAATCGACAACGCGCCCACCATGCCCAGCGACAGGATGACGTTCGATGTAACCGCCAGTATAATCAGCGTCGTAATTAAAGTGAGACCGAGCAGCGAAACGCCGAACCCCGCCGAATACATGACGCCTGAGTAGGTTTTTTTGTAAACAAAAAAGATAAATATTCCAAGAACAAGAGCAAGGCACATGGCAATAATCATATCAAGGGCGGAAAAGCTTGTGATATTTTCAAGAAAGCTCGATTTAAAAAGGTCGTTAAAGGTCATTTGAATCTCTCCTTATCCATAAATGCGGCAAGCCGCGTATTTTGAAAATGCTTGGGTATGACGTGTGTTTGTTTGAATCAGATCCCGGATAATATCCGGTAAAAAGCTGTCATACTTAACCTCCAAAAGGAGCAGGCCGGGTTCGCCGACGCTAAGCGTAGGGACATCCCGCGCAAACAGGCTGGTGGAATAGCCCCCCGTCCGTATGTCGGCATCGAAGGTCATACGCACATTTCCGTAGGGGTAAATATAAGCCTCACGCCAATAATCCACTAACGTCTTAGGCCGAAGCCGCTGATAACACAGCTTTCCGTAGAATTCTGTCAACAGGGCGTCTCCTGTCTGCGGCATCCACGCGGTATCGCCCGCGAGAATCTGTTCGGCCTGCACCCGGGTCAGCGCCACCGACTGCTTATTACAAAGGCCGCTCATTTTACTCTTCTTTTCAAGCCGGATGAAATCTCCGCTTTCGTTATAGAGCCGAATCCTGTATTTCTCCCGGTTTGGAAGGCCATAAAGCTTTTCTTTAAGCGCCTTATCGTCGTCGTTATCAAAGTACAGGCTGCGGATGTGGTAGCGCCCATCGGGCCCGGCATTGGAATCTGTTTTCGCAATTGACTTTATCCGCTGCCGCAGGGTGTGGTAATCCAATAAATTAATGGCGTGCTTATATTCGTGCCGGTATTCAAGCTGGTTCATTTTCTCACCTCCATCTTACGCATATGATAAAGCGGCAAGCTTAATTGGAGCTTAATGAAAAAATGAACTTTTTGTATCTTCATTTGTTTAA
>JAEWYJ010000150.1 GCA_023395695.1 Bacillota bacterium
GGGTATATCAACGGTACACAAATTGAAATTGCCGGTGCGAAGCTTTGCGTGCAAAATCCGCAATATTCCTATCAATAAATGCATCTTTTTATGTGGATAAAACTTTTACCATCCAGAAAGGATATCGGACATGAAGGACAGATTACACTACAGCGACTACCGCAGCGGAGAAATAACGAACGGTCTGGAACGCTCCGGACAACGTGCGCTGCTTTACAGCCTGGGGCTGGAGGAAGACGACCTGAAAAAGCCGCTCATTGCGGTAGTCGGCTCTTTTACCGAGATTGTACCCGGCCATATTCATATTCGCGAGCTGGCAGGCTTTGTCAAGCAGGGCGTACTTGAGGCAGGGGGGCTCCCGCGTGAATTTGATACCATTGCCATCTGCGACGGCATGTGTCAGGGCCACGACGGCATGCGGTTCCCGCTGCCGAGCCGGGAAATTATTGCCGACTCCACCGAAATGATGATTGAAAGCCACCATTTTGACGCGATGGTCATGCTGCCCGGCTGCGATAAAATTGTGCCCGGCATGCTCATGGCAGCCGCACGTCTGGATATTCCGGCCATTGTGGTCCCGGGCGGGCCCATGCTCCCCGGAAAATTTCAGGGCGACGAAATAGCGCTCTGCGATCAGAGGGAATATGTTGGACGCGTTCAAACCGGCAAAATGACGCTTGACGAACTGCTGGAGCTTGAGAAAAAGGTGCTGCCGACCTATGGTACCTGCGCTATGCTCGGCACAGCGAACTCAATGGGCTGTCTTTCCGAAATTCTGGGGATGAGCCTGCCGGGGTGCAGTACGGCGCCGGCTGTTTCGTCCGCAAAGCGCCGTTTTGCCAAGCAGTCGGGACGCCGGGTGGTCGAAATGCTCAGGGAGCAGCTGACCGCACGAAAAATTCTGACCCGCGCAGGGCTGCTCAACGGCATTACCGCAACCATGGCGATGGGCGCCTCCACCAATGTTGTCTTACACATTATGGCCATTGCAAAGGAGGCGAACGTTGACATTGATCTGCGCGACTTTGACAGGATCAGCCGCACGACGCCTTATTTGTGCAATTTAAAGCCTTCGGGAAAATATACGATGACGGCGCTCGACGATGCGGGCGGCGTACCGGCCGTACTCAAGGCAATTGTCGAAAAGCTTGACCGCACCCACATGACCGTCACCGGCAAAACGATTATAGATAACCTCGAATCCACGCCACTGGCGGAGGGGGACATTATCTATCCGGTCGGCACGCCCAAGAATAAAGAGGGCGGCATTGCAATTCTTTACGGTAATCTGGCGCCCGACGGCGCAGTGGTCAAGCAATCTGGCGTTAAGCCCTCGATGCACCATTTTACCGGTACGGCTTGTGTGTTTGAATCGATGGAGCATTGCTGCGAGGCGATTTCAAGCGATAAAATCGGCGCGGGTTCGGTCATTGTTATCCGCTATGAGGGGCCAAAGGGCGGCCCCGGCATGCGCGAGATGTTTATGTGCACCGCGCTGCTGGTCGGGCGTGGCATGGACGAAAGCTGCGCGCTGATCACCGACGGGCGATTTTCAGGCTCCACCAGAGGGCCGTGCATTGGGCACATCTCACCCGAAGCCGCTGCGGGCGGCCCAATCGGATTGGTGGAAGACGGCGACCGCATTACAATTGACATTCCCTCGCGCACCATAACCCTGCATGTGGACGATCAGACGCTCGCATGCCGCAGGGCTGTGTGGCAGCCTGTGAAGAAGCCAATGACAACCGCGTTGGCAAAATACGCCGCACTGGTTTCCTCGGCGGATAAGGGCGCGGTTATTCAGGTTTAGTAAGCTGTTTGTTCGCCGTAAAAAGCGGTCAAAATACGGCTGCGCAAGAAAGGAAATGGATCAATGAAAATAGCAGTGATGGGCACCGGTGCTATGGCCTGCCTTTTTGGCGGCAGAATGGCGCAATATGGTCACGAAACCTGGCTGGTCAGCGGCTGGAGAGAAAATGTAGCGGTTATTCAGGAAAAGGGTATTCTCATCAGCGAGAAGACGCATGAGGACCTGCGTGTAAAGCCGCGTGCAACATTAAATGCAGCCGACGTCATTGCCGACGGTATTTATCCCCATTTAATTTTGATCTCCTGCAAGGGGATGCAGACCGAGGCGACTGTTAAGCGGGCCTTGCCCATGGTCGGTGAAAATACCAGTGTGCTGACCCTGCAAAATGGCATGGGCAACGCCGATGTCATTGCAAAATACGTACCGGAAAAGCAGATTTTTTACGGCAGCGCAAGCATTGCGTCGGATTTTGTGGGTTTGGGACTTATAAAAGATACCACCAACCATAACCGTTCGCCGTTAATCTCAATGATGCCCTATAATAAAACCGACAATGCTGCGCTGGCACAAATTGGCGCACTGTTTGCATCGTTCGGATATACAACATTAGCTGCCCCAAACACCGAAAAAAACATCTGGACCAAATTTTGCCTTAACTGTTGCGGAAACGCACTGGCGGGTATTACACGTCTTTCAAACGATGTTTATTCCAATGACCGAAACGGCTTTGTTATGCTTAACCTTTTGTGCGCCGAGGCTGTATCGGTTGCAAATGCCAAGGGTATTGACATCGACTATAACGAGATGCGCGCTTATATCCACGCCACCTATCACTCCCAGCACCATTTTGTATCGATGGCACAGGATATACACAATAAAATGCCTACAGAAATAGACACAATTAACGGCTATTTGGTGAAAGAGGCAAAAAAATGGGGATAACCGTGCCTTGCAACGAGGTTATGGTGCATCTCGTAAAGCTGATCTCGGCGCATTACGATCAAGTCTGGCTGTGATCTGCCTGTCCACAGACGCACGAATTTGAATCATGGCGCTGCTATCGGGGCCTGCTTGATGCAGCCGAGATAGCGTGTAATAATCTAACCGTTTAAGGTTACCAAAGAGGTGTAAATTTAATGAAGCAACTGGAAGGAAAGCGCGTTCTGATTTCGGAGCCTGTGCCGCCGGCGTTTGAGACCGCAAGCAGGCTGAAGGCCCTGGGCTGCGAGGTCGAATTCGGCTCTGAAATCTGCAACCGTACCGACGGGCGTTCTGTTGAGGAAATGAAGCGCATTGTCAAGGAATATGACGGGTTTATAGGTATGTCACGCGAAAAATTCCCGCGCGAGGTATTGGAGCAGGCCGAGCGGCTTGCCATTATTTCAAAATATGGCATCGGAGTCGA
>JAEWYJ010000261.1 GCA_023395695.1 Bacillota bacterium
GACGGTAAAGTCCAGCTGTCTATGACGCGGGAAGAGCTGGCCGATTTTTTAAATACCGCCCGCCCGTCGCTGTCCAGAGAACTGATGAATATGCAGAATGATGGCTTAATCAAAATTCAAAAGCGGGATATTTTTATTGTCGCTTTTGATAAACTGCAAAACATTTTATAAATTTTAAGAATTTTAGATATTTTAAAAATCCGTAACGCAGGTTACGGATTTTTTGTGTTCAATCCATTATGATGAATACATCAACAGAATAACAGGCATTTTGAGGAGGATATAGAATGGATAATAAAATGTTTTGCTATCAGTGTCAGGAAACGGCCGGTTGCACCGGCTGTACGCAGGTAGGCGTCTGCGGAAAAAATCCGGAGGTCGCGGCTATGCAGGACCTGCTTGTGTATGTCTCAAAGGGCCTTTCTGCCGTAACCACGCAGCTGCGCGCCGAGGGCAAGCAGGTGGCGCAGGAGGTTAACCACCTGATTACACTGAATTTGTTTACAACCATTACCAACGCAAACTTTGATGAGGATGCGATTGTATCCCGTATTATTGAGACGCTCGGCACAAAAGCGGCGCTGTTAACACAGGTTGCGCAGCCCGAAACGCTGCCCGAAGCGGCCAAGTGGCATGCGGGCCGCGCCGAATTTGCGGCCAAGGCGTCGGAAGTGGGCATACTTTCTACCAGGGACGAGGATATCCGCAGCCTCAGAGAGCTGATTACCTACGGCTTAAAGGGCCTTTCGGCTTACAGCAAGCACGCCAATGCGCTGTTGCAGGATGACGAGCAGGTGGACGCCTTTATGCAGAGCGCGCTTGCAAAAACGCTGGATGATGCCCTGAGTGTCAATGATTTGATTGCGCTGACGCTTGAAACCGGCAAATATGGCGTTAACGGTATGGCGCTGCTTGACAAGGCCAATACCACCGCTTATGGAAACCCTGAGATTACCAAGGTGAATATCGGTGTGGGTACCCGCCCCGGCATTCTGATTTCCGGCCACGATTTGCGCGACATGGAAATGCTGCTGCGGCAGACCGAGGGCACCGGCGTCGACGTCTACACCCACTCCGAAATGCTGCCCGCCCATTACTATCCGGCGTTTAAAAAGTATCCGCACTTTGTCGGTAATTACGGCAACGCCTGGTGGAAACAGAAGGAGGAGTTTGAAAGCTTTAACGGCCCGGTTCTGATGACCACCAACTGCATCGTCCCGCCCAGAGAAAGCTATAAGAACCGTCTTTATACCACCGGCGCGGCGGGCTTCCCCGGCTGCAAGCATATTCCGGGTGATATAGGCTCTGAAAAGGATTTTTCTGAAATTATTGCGCACGCCAAGCGCTGCGCGCCCCCGACCCAGATTGAAACCGGCGAAATTATCGGTGGTTTTGCCCACAACCAGGTGCTGGCGCTGGCCGATACCGTGGTAGGCGCGGTTAAGTCGGGCGCAATTAAAAAGTTTGTGGTTATGGCGGGCTGCGACGGTCGCGCCAAGTCACGAAACTACTATACCGACTTTGCCAAGGCGCTGCCTAAGGATACCGTCATTCTGACAGCGGGCTGCGCCAAGTACAAATACAATAAGCTCAACCTCGGCGATATAGGCGGCATTCCCCGCGTGCTTGACGCCGGACAGTGCAACGACTCCTATTCGCTGGCGGTTATCGCCCTCAAGCTTAAAGAGGTTTTTGGCCTTGAGGATATCAACGCGCTACCAATTATCTATAACATTGCCTGGTACGAGCAAAAGGCCGTCATTGTGCTGCTGGCACTGCTGTACCTTGGTGTGAAGAATATCCACCTCGGCCCCACGCTGCCCGCGTTTCTTTCGCCGAATGTGGCCAAGGTACTTGTCGAAAACTTCGGCATTGCCGGCATCGGCACCGTCGAGGACGACATGGCGCTTTTCTTTGGAGAAGAAGAGGCCGCACAACCGCTTGTCACAGCCGATATGCTGGTTGGCGCGCTGCTCAGGCAGCACCCGGCCGCGGCCCCCATCCTGATGGCGTGCGGCCTGCACTGCCTTGGCTGCCCCTCGGCCCAGATGGAATCGCTTACCGACGCGTGCGCCGTGCATGGTCTCAATATAAACGACGTCCTGCAAAAGCTTAACGCACAGCTGCAGGCATAAACAATAACGGTTGGGCTATGGAACGCATCTCAACGTTTCCATAGCCCTTCTGAAAAAAGCTGTTGTATGCGCCGGCTTTCAAACGCCACACATTATTGGCTGTACCATAAAATTCAGCTTCACAGGAGGTATTCCCCATGAACCCTTATTTTTCTCTTTCCGATAAGGTTTTTGACGTGACCGAGCGGTATCCGGAGCTGATTGATCTGCTGGCCGCCAACGGCTTTGAGAATTTGCGCAATGACATGATGCGCAAAACCATCGGCAAAACCATTTCTATCGAGACCGCATTGCGCAGCAAGCATTTTGATCCGGCGGCATTTGAGCGCCAAATGGTCGAAACCATTGCGCAGCAAAAGCCGTCGCTGTCCGCAGGGCTTGGCGAGGCACGGCAAAACGATCCGTCGGGAGAACTCAAGCTGGCCGGCGTTTTGCCCTGCCCCATACGCGTTCAACTGCTTGAAAAGCTGGACGGCTGGCTGGGCCGGCAAAAAACCAAAGTGAATTACGAGCTGCAGGCTGCCAGCATGGGACTTGACTGGCTGCGGGAACAGTTTTTGTCCGACGGGGATGCTTCGGCTCTGGCCGACGTTTATCTCTCGGCGGGATTCAGCCTGTTCTTTGATCAAAAGCTGGTGGAAAGATACATGCGGCAGGGCGTTTTTGCCGACTTAACCGGTATGCAGCGCCTGAATCGCTGCTTTGACAATGACGCTGTCGACCTCAAAGACCCCCGCCATCAGTATTCGATTATCGGGGTGGTACCCGCCATCTTTATGGTAAATACCGACCTTTTGGGCAACCGCCCCTGCCCTGAGAGCTGGGCCGATCTGATGCGCCCCGAGTTTGAAAATACCATCGCGCTTCCCATGCAGGATCTGGATCTGTTTAACGCCGTGCTGCTGGGCATCTACAGCAAATATGGCGCGGAGGGGGTATCCAAGCTTGGGCGCGGGCTGCTCACCAGTATGCACCCCGCACAAATGATAAAATCCGCCGGCAGAAAGCAAGACGGCGCACCGGTCATTACCGTTATGCCCTACTTCTTTAGCTGGATGGCGAAGGAGGGCGGGCCGATGCGCGCCATATGGCCCGGTGACGGCGCAATTGTCAGCCCCATTTTTCTGCTGACCAAGGCGGATTCGCGCGAGAAATCGCAGCCGCTGGTGGATTTCCTTTCCTCAAAGGAAATGGGCGAGGTGCTTTCGGCAAACGGCAAATTCCCTTCCACCCACCCGGAGGTCGACAACGGACTCTCTCCGCAGCAAACCTTCCTGTGGCCGGGCTGGGATTATATCCACAGCCATGATATTGGCGCACTGCTGGCCAAAACCGAGCGTATCTTCTTTGACGCGGCGGGAGGTGCACAATGAATCTGATGATTTTTTCCGGCCCGCCTTCCTCCGGCAAAACCTCGGTTATTTTAAAGACGATCACTTCCTTTCAGCAGCGGGAGCTCTCGGTGGGCGTAGTTAAGTTCGACTGCCTGCACACCGACGACGACCTGTTGTACGAAAAGGCGGGCGTTCCGGTCAGAAAAGGGCTTTCGGGTGCGCTTTGCCCCGACCACTTTTTCGCCTCCAACATCGAGGATGTTGTCCAGTGGGGCAACCGTGAGAAGCTCGCCTTGCTGATTACCGAATCTGCCGGGCTGTGCAACCGTTGCTCCCCCTATCTGGCCGGTGTCAAGGGCATTTGCGTCATCGATAATCTCTCGGGTATCAACACGCCTAAAAAAATCGGGCCGATGCTTAAATCTGCCGATATTGTGGTCATCACCAAAGGAGATGTGGTCTCTCAGGCGGAGCGCGAGGTTTTTGCTTCGCGGGTCAGCGCTGTCAACCCCAGAGCGATGGTGCTGCATGTCAATGGCCTGAGCGGGCAGGGCGCGTATGAATTAAGCACACTGCTTTACGACGGAGCACAGACCTTGACAACCGTACAGGGCATGAAGCTGCGTTTTCCCATGCCCTCGGCCATGTGCTCCTATTGTCTGGGAGAGACCCGCATCGGCGAAAACTACCAGCTGGGCAACACCAAAAAAATGTCGTGGGAGGATGAGCGATGAAGCAGATGACACTGGAACAGCTTCTGGCGCAATACCCTTTTGTCGCAGACTTTTTGCAGCAGAACCGGCTGGATATTGTCGGGTCTGAGCATCTGACCTTTGCAGAATATCTGACACAGCTTGACGAAGAAGCGCTGGAGGATAAGGCGATAGACGCCAAAGTGCTGCTTTCTGAGCTGGATACCTACATCAGCCAAATCTCGGCCTTTTTAGGAATTGAAAGCAGCCGGGCGGTCAGCGCCCTGACCATTTTGCCGGGCAGAGATAAAAGCGGCGTGCCGGAGGCCTTTGAAAAGCTGGTCATTCTCCCCTCGCAAATTGTTTCAATCGTGGGCCCTACCGGTTCGGGCAAAAGCCGGCTGCTTGCCGATATAGAGTGGGCGGCGCAGGGAGACACCCCCACCGGACGCGGCATTCTCATCAATAAT
>JAEWYJ010000322.1 GCA_023395695.1 Bacillota bacterium
AATTAACTAAAAAATGGGGTTAAATTAATTACGTATTTTGTGCCACAGGACAGCGACCAAGGCAGAACAACACCCGGCAGAGCCGGTAACGTAGCGGCGCAGAAAATGCGCCGCCAAGCCAGTGTGATTTTTAAGCTGGTCGGCTACAGGCTATCAGTTAAACCGGAATATAATCCCATTTAAAGCAGTTTAACTGCCCGCAAAATCACTGCTGATTCTCCCATAGCTACAATTCAGTCCAAAGCGCCGGCGTTATTACACCCTGTAGATCAGGTCGGCAATC
The DNA here is from genome assembly GCA_023395695.1 of Bacillota bacterium. Taxonomy (GTDB): domain Bacteria; phylum Bacillota; class Clostridia; order Oscillospirales; family Ruminococcaceae; genus Yanshouia. The sequence continues at coordinate 284 of JAEWYJ010000322.1, forward strand.
TGGCCGTCCAAGCCAAGCACCTGGCCGACGACCTGTTCATGCTTTGGCTCAAATACTGCCGCGAGGCCGTTTATTTCCACCGCCATCCGGCGCAAATCGCGGATATCGACAACGGGCAGGCGTGCCGCTTCTAACCGGACCTTTAATTCGGGCTGCGCCGGGTTGACTGCGAGACCATACTGGGTAACAAGCAGGTCGACAAAGCGGCCCGGAGTCGAAACGGTGAGTACCTTGTCCACCACAATGGCCATTCTGGCGCGGCTCAACGGCGCTACAATAATCGTCAGCTTCGCGCCGGCCGCCACATCGGTGTGGCCGCCCGACCCGCCAATGATATAACCGTTGGAATCGGTATGAACATTGACGTTAAAATCGGTATCGATCTGCGTTGCCCCCAGCACCACGGCGTCCAGCGACGAAGCCGCCGTGCTTTTTGCAGTCGGGCTGGCATAACGGGCCGCCGTAATCTCAAAGTGACGGGGATCTTCTCTAAGAGACTGCACCGCCTTCAGGTCAAAGCACTGCACATCCTGAATGGCCTGAAAGCAGCCGCTTTCCAGCATATCGACCATATAGCCGGTTATGCCGCCCAGCGCGTAGCTACCGCGGATATTTTTGGCCAGCATCCTGCGCTTGATATACTCGGCCACCGCCAGAGAAGCGCCGCCCGCACCAGTCTGGAACGAAAAGCCGTCCTTCAAAAGGCCTGAAGCCTCAATGGCCTGTGCGGCATAATCTGCGATCATGAGCGCGATGGGATCCTTGGGCATGCGTGTGGTGCCTGAAACGATGCCCGCCGGGTCGCCGATAGCCTCGACCTTAACCACAAAATCGACGTCGTTTTCGGTAATGGAAGCGTCGGCCAACGGATAAGGCGCCAGATTGTCTGTTACAATGAACACCTTGTCCGCGCAGGCGGCATCGGCAAACGCGTAACCCAGCGAGCCGCAGGCCGACGGGCCGTATTTACCCGAGCAGTTGCCCATCTCATCCGAAGTGGGCGCTGCAATAAAGGCGATATCAATATGGCTTTTGCCCGACAGAATATCGGCCGGGCGGGTACCATGCGAGCGGAAAACAACCGGCCGCTCCAAAATGCCCTCCGAGACGGCCTTGCCCACTGCCGCGGACATGTAATTGGTTTCGATGCCGGTCACAACCCCGCTGCGGATATGATCGATCAGCGGCCGGTGGCAGTCAAACAGCGAGCTGGCGTTAATGGTCAGATTTCTGACGCCCAGCCGGGCCGCCGCGTCCAGCACCAAGTTCACCACATAGTCACCGTTGCGAAGATGGTGGTGAAAAGAAATGGTCATGCCGTCCTTTAGCCCGGCTATCTGCATAGCCTGCTGTAAATCGTCATATAGCTTACGCAAAATAATCCACCCCTTCCATTTCGGATGCGGCTTCCAGCACCAGTCTGGCCCGCTGTACAATAGGCGCGTCAATCATTTTGCCACGCAGCGAAATAGCGCCCTTGCCCTGGCGCTTGGCCTGGTCGATGGCGTCAAAGACCTCCCGCGCATAATCTATTTCTTTTAAACTGGGCGAAAAGATGCGGTTGACCGTTGCAACATGCGCCGGGCTGATGCATGCCTTGCCGGTAAAGCCCAGCCCCTTGGCAAAGGCCGCATCCTTTTCAAGCCCCTCTATATCCTGCACGTCGGTAAACGGCGTGTCATAGGCTTCGATGCCGACCGCTCTGGCCGCGCAGACTACCCGCCCACGGGCATAGCGTATCTCCTCCCCCTCTGTGGTCCGCGCACACCGCAGATCAGCCGACAGATCCTCCGCGCCCAAAAACAGGGCTGTCATCCTTGGGCTGGCAGCAGCAATGGCGTAAGCATTCTCAACGCCGACGGCCGTTTCAAGCAGAGCGATAATTTTTGTCTGCTCATTTGAGAGGCCAAACTCCTGCTCCAGCGCTGTCAGCTTCTCATCCAGCCTGCGGATATAGTCCGCGTCGCTGACCTTGGGCGGCAAAATGGCCTGTGGCCCAAACGGCAGCACGGCCCGCAAATCTTCCTCCCAATAGGGCGTATCCAGTCCGTTTATACGGATGATACGCGCGCATTTTCCAAAGCTCAGCGATGCCAGCGCATTTTTTAAAAGCTCTCTGGCGGCGTCCTTTTGGTCGGGAGAAACGGCGTCCTCAAGGTCAAAAATCAGGCTGTCGGCCCCCAGCAGTCCGCCGTTGCAAATCATATTGGGGTTGTTACCCGGCAAAAACAGCATGGTTCGTCTCATTTTAACGCCTCCTCTCCCGTGGCCGTGGCGGCGCGGCGCACCGCCGTCGTCACCCGGGCGCGTATCGTGCAATCCAGTGC
>JAEWYJ010000051.1 GCA_023395695.1 Bacillota bacterium
GTGCAGGGGCTTATAAAGCTGGCTGCGGGCATTTTTATGGTCATTATGGGGCTTAATATGCTGGATATTTTTCCGTGGATGCGCCGGCTGAGCCTCTCGGTGCCTATGTCGCCGGGGTGTAAGGGCAGCTGTCCTTCGACGAGAAAAAGCCCTCTGGTTGTCGGCCTGCTCAACGGGCTGATGCCCTGTGGGCCGTTGCAGGCCATGCAGCTGTATGCGCTTTCTACCGGCAGCCCGGTCAAGGGCGCTTTGTCCATGCTGGTGTTCGCGTTGGGCACACTGCCGCTTATGCTGGGCCTTGGCGCTCTGAGCGCCATGCTTGCTAAAAAATATTTGCATAAAATGATGACGGCAGGCGCTGTTCTGGTGGCGGTGCTGGGCTTGTCGATGTTTTCGCAGGGGCTTAGCCTTGCGGGCGTTGCCGTTCCGCTGCTGGCTGCGGATGCCGCGGACGGTTCTGGCACCGGCCCCATCCTGCAGGACGGTGTGCAGCTGGTCGAGAGCACCCTCTTGCCCGGCCGGTATCCGAACATTACGGTTGAGGCGGGAACGCCGGTTAAATGGGTTATCAATGCGCCGCAGGGCAGCATTAACGGCTGCAACAACCGGTTTTATATCCCCACGTACGACATTACCCATCAGTTTGAGACGGGGGAAAATGTTATCAGCTTTACGCCCGACAAAGCAGGCGTCTATCAATATAGCTGCTGGATGGGGATGATAAGAGGGCGCATCACGGTGGTTGAGCCGGGCACACCGATTGACAACAGCGCCGATAGCGCAGATGCGGTTATTCCCGACCCCACCCCGGCAGGCTATACCATTCCGACTGACAAACTGGCGGTGGCGACGTTTACCACCGACGAAAGCGGCACGCCGATTCAAACGGTGGATATTTCGCTGAACGGGCAGGGGTTTTCTCCGGCGGTTATGGTGGTGCAGGCCGGCACCAATGTTCTCTGGCGTATTCATCGCGACGTGCCGGACTCTGCCGGTCAGACGCTTATTCTGATTCCCGACTATGTGACACAGCTGCCCATTGTCCCCGGTGAGAACGGCTTTTATTTCTACCCTGAAAGCAGCTTCGATTTTTCGACGGAGGACAGCGCCTTTTACGGCTATGTCAAGGTTGTTGAGGACATTACCGCTATAGACGAGGCGGCCATTAAGGCCGAAGTGGCAGGTTTTGAAACGCTTGTCTGGCCGCCGGAAATTTATTATTCAGGCACGGGCGGCTCCTGCTGCCAATAAACAAATGAATTTCAGGGGGATATGAGATGCAATTTTTAATACAGCACTGGCATTGTATTTTTCCGTTGGCGGGCCTTGCTGTCGCAGCTTTTCTTTTCAGGGACTCTGCCGGAAAAACAAAAATGTCCACGCGCACTGGCAACGGCTCCGCGGCAAACAATCAGGAGGAAAATTAAATGATAATAAAAGCAGGTAATCGCGCGCGGCGCGGTAGGCATTTTACCGCTCCGGCGCTGCTGGCCGTGGCAATGGCGGTGCTTTTGGCCGGTTGCTCCGGCGCAGCCGGGCAGGAGAAGGGCGCGACTGCGTCTCCAGACGGGGCGGCTGCGCAGGGGGAGGGCCTGACGATTCCCGTTGCAGAGGTGACCGAAACACCGTCCTTTTACCCGGTGACAGTGGGAGAGACCGATATGGAGGTCATTGCGGTCAAAGCGCCGGACGGCACGATACGCACCGCGTTTAATACCTGCCAGATCTGTTATTCATCTGGCCGGGGTTATTACGAGCTGTCGGGCGGCAAGCTGGTTTGCCAGAACTGCGGCAACCGTTTTTCCGCCGCTCAGCTTGAAATAGAGTCGGGAGGTTGTAACCCGTGGCCTATTTTTGAGAAGGACAAGGCGGTTACCGACAGCGATATTACGATTTCTCAGGATTTTTTAGAGGGTTCTGTAAAAATCTTCGCCAACTGGAAATAACATGACTAGAGCGGTTGCGTGCGCGGGACGAATGACCCGTACCCGCAACCGCCCGTTGTCATTTTCTGGCGCGGGCGGTATAATCTGATTAGGGCGATAAGAGGGGATGGTGTTGGCGTGCACAATAAACGCATTCTGGTCGTGGACGACGAGGTGAAAATTCTTGAGGTGGTCGAAGCCTTTCTGGTCAGCCGCGGCTATACGGTTTATACTGCTGCGACCGGGCGGGAGGCGCTGGCGCTGCTTGCGCGCGAAAATATTTCGCTTGTGGTGCTTGACCTGATGCTGCCCGACATATCCGGCGAGGCAGTTTGCGCTGCGGTGCGCCAAACCGCACGCACGCCAATTATTATGCTGACGGCAAAATCGGGCGAAGCCGACCAGCTCAACGGCCTGACACTCGGAGCGGACGACTACATGCTTAAGCCGTTCAGCCTCAAGGTGCTTGCGGCTAAAATAGAAGCGGTGCTGCGACGCGCCTCATCCGACCTGACGCCGCTGACCCTTAAAAACGCGTGGAACAACAACGACCTGTCGGTCGATTTTGAACGCAACTGTTTTTACAAGGCCGGGCGGCCCGTGGCCCTGACGCCCAACGAGGCGCGCATTCTCTCGGCGCTGGTCCAGTATCCGGGCAAGGTTTTCTCAAGGGAGGCGCTGATTGCAACCGCCCTTGGGGACGACTTTGAGGGTTACGACCGCGCAGTGGATACGCACATTAAAAACCTGCGGCATAAAATTGAGGACAACCCCAAAGCGCCGGTCTATATTAAGACGGTGCATGGGTTGGGGTATCGCTTTGGGGAGGGATAAGCTTGCCGCGCAGATTGCAAACGCAAATTTCATTGACGATAGCGTTGGTGGTGCTTATCACCATCTCGCTAATCAGCTTTTTGTCCGATATTGTTATCGGCAAGGCGTTTGACAACTATATTCAGCAGAAGCAGGCGTTTCATTCCGGCGAGATTGCGGCCAATATTAACCGCCAGTATGACCCGCTGACCCGCACCTGGGATATTGGCTTTGTGCACGGCATCGGCATGTATGCGCTGTATGACGGTTACATTATTCGGCTTAAAGACGCCAACGGCAAAACGGTGTGGGATGCCGAAAACCATGATGCCAGCCTCTGCTCGCAGATGATGACCGATATTTCTCAACGCATGAAGACGCGCCGCCCCGATTTGAGCGGGCAGGTCGTGTCCAATACCTACCCCCTGACCTTTAACGGACGGTCGGCCGGAGTGGTGGAGATAACCTACTACGGCCCCTATTTTTTCAGCGAGAGCGATCTGGTGTTTTTAGATACGCTGCACCTGCTGCTGTTGGCTGCCGGGGTATTTTCCTTTATCTGCGCGCTGGTAGCGGGCTATTTTCTGGCACGTCGTATCACCCGGCCTGTCGCTCAGGCCGCCAAGGCAGCCCGGGCTATCTCAGCGGGGGAATATGGCATTCGCTTTGACGGCGATAGCGGCACCCGCGAGCTTGCGGAGCTGACACAGGCCATTGACGCGCTGGCCAAAACCATCAGCCGGCAGGAGACGCTGCGCAAAAGGCTGACCTCCGACGTGGCGCATGAGCTGCGCACGCCGCTGGGGGCGGTCGCCGCCCATCTGGAGGCAATGATCGAGGGGGTATGGCAGGCGACCCCCGATCGGTTGAGAAGCTGCTATGAAGAGATTGGCCGCATTTCGGGGCTGGTGGCCGAGCTGGAAAAGCTTTCGAGCATTGAGGACGAAAATCTCAAGCTGAATAAGCGGCCCGTCGATTTGTTAAAACGCGCACAGGCGGCGGCTCAGGCCTTTGAGGCTGCTTGCCGGGCTAAGGGCATTTCGATAAAAGCTGATGGTGATGAGGTCTCCGTTCTGGCCGACGCGGACAGGCTTGAGCAGGTGCTGGTCAATTTGGTTTCAAACGCAGTAAAATACACGCCGCCCAACGGGCATATTCGGCTGACCGTATGCGACGACGGCGAATACGGCGCCTTAACCGTTCGGGACGACGGTGTGGGTATTGACGAAGCGGCGCTCCCCTTTGTTTTTGAACGCTTTTATCGCACCGACGAGTCCCGGAGCCGGGCGACCGGCGGTGCCGGCATTGGACTTTCAATCGTTAAAGCTATTGTGGCTGCGCACGGAGGCACAGTTGAGGCGCAAAGCACAAAGGGCGACGGCAGCCGGTTTATTGTTCGCATCCCAAAGGCATAAAACCGTTGGCGCACAGCGAATCTGCGCACCCATCTGCGTCCGCGGCCTTGTCAGCCACCAAACAGCCTTGCCAATCATCGTTTTGACTATAGTTGCAAAAAAGGCGCCCCCACCTAAAAGTGGGAGCGCTTTTTGCATGGCATGGTCTTATTGAAGATGATCGATATATTGCTGCATCTGCGCTGCCTGGTGTGCCTCAGATTCCGCGTATTGTCTGAAAAAGCTTTGGATATTCTCGTCCTTTGCTTTTTCAGAATACATCATAAAATCCCGCACGCGCTCCTGTGTATCGAGCAGCGCCTTTTTCAGACAGTCCTGCGTGTTCAGCTGCATACCAACGCCTCCCTGAAATTTTATTAACGATAGTTTTACCGGTAAACACGGTGGTATGCTTTGTCTGGAATTAAATTCGCAGATATATTGACAGAATGCTGTGCCTGCACCAATAAGCGGGGGTGGGCTAAAGCTTCATTTGGGTCAGGGCGCGGCAATGCAGCCGCAGGGTATGCCGAAAGTCAATGCTCAGGTCGTCGGCGATATGTTCCCATTTCCGGCCGTCTATGTAGCGGTATTCAAGCAATGTGCGCAAACGCGCGTCCTGTACCGTATCAATAGCGACCTGAATACCCTTGCGCAGTTCGGCTGCGTCTATGAGCTTATCATACAGCATGGCATGCACCTCAATGACATTTTCAACCGCCGTCTGTATTTTGTCGCCACCGCCGTGCCCCGGCGTCAGGCTGTAGCTGGCTGTAACCCTTTCGGCCCGGGATTTCCAGCAGGCGATGTCCTCTTCAAGCCGCTTAATTTCGCGCTCATTATTGCCGTAACGACTCAGGAAAGTTTTTTTTGCGTTGTTGGTCAAGTGAACTCCTCCTTATTTGGCACGTCAATAGGGTTTGAGCCGGCGGCCGCCGACCGTCCTATATAAACCGGGCATTGTAAAATTTTAAAGGCGAGGGATTGATGCGTTGACAATTACGACATCTTGTAATATAGTATAACTATATATACAGAACAAATTATAAACGAATCAATTATACGAGATAACGTAATTTATGAGCCTATAATATCACGAGATATCGTAATTTTCAATAGATTATTTAAGTGAAGTCGTAATTTAGCTATTTGTACAAGGGGGCAAGCTGTAAAATGTCAGAATTGTATCATAGAATCGATCTGCTATGTCAGCGCAAAGGTGTGACCATAACCGATATGTGCAGGCTTTCAGGCGCGAGCCGCGGCTCTCTGACCGATTTAAAAATGGGGCGCATCAACACCCTGAAGGCGGAAACGATGAAAAAGATTGCCGATTATCTCGGGGTGTCGGTCGATTATCTACTTACGGGCGAAAGCGAAAACGACAAGGCGGCAATAACGCAGGCCTATGTCAACGGGGATGCGGAGCTCAACGATTTTTTAGAGACGCTTAAAAACCGTGAGGAATGTCGCATGCTGTTTTCTTTGGCCAAGGGCGCCACAAAGGAGGATGTGATGCGTGCCGTCGCCATTATAGAGGCCCTGCGCCGTGAGGAGGAGGGCCGTTGAGAGAGGACGTATTTGTACGTCTGATTAGCCTGCCGCCCACCGTCAAGGGTGTGACGCTGCCAAACCCGGACGGCACCTATTCGGTGTACATTAATAACTGCCTGTCGTGTGAAGTTCAACAAAAAGCGTTGGAGCACGAGCTGTGCCACATAGAGCACGACCATCTGTACAGCAACGAGCCTGTCGCAGCGGCCGAACGGCTTGCCGGCGGCCATGTGATGACGTTGCCCACCGAGCCCATTAAGCCGCCGGTTATTACGCTGGAGGGCTATTTTGAACAGGGACTGATGTTTATGAGCGCCGAGGAATTCAAACGGCGCAAGCAGGCGTCCCGTCGTCGGTTTTTGGCCCGGCGCAGCGTAGCGCAGCAAAGGCTTCCGCCCAGCTATGTTCGCAACCGGGACGGGCATATTGTCTGTCTGGATATCTGCAAATAGTAAAACCGCCGCTGGATGAAGCGGCGGTTTTACTATTTAAAGCGTATTGCGCCAGACTGCTATTTGTGAACCGCGTCTGACAAAACGACCGTTTTTTATCAGTCTTTTACCTTTTATAAAAAATGCCTTTTGCTTAATGGTGCTTTATAAGCACACAGCCGCTTATTTTGACCGCTTTGCACCGCGCCGGCGGCTACCAATCGACGTGGAGGTTACATTATAAAAGGAAAAGCGCGCCTGAGTTTTAATATGTTTTATTAAAACTGCTATAAAAAAACTAAAAATTTGTATATACATGCTTTTTATTATAATTGTACTAAATATATTTGTTTTGTGTTGCGGTATTCTGTAAGTTATTCTATAATTATAAAGGACGATTATTGGAAAAAATTCCTTATAATTTAAGCGGTGGGGTACTGTTTATGATACGTGTTGCAATTTGTGATGACGATAAAGCGCTTTGTTCCCAGCTGGAAGATTTTGTTGTCCGTGCCGGCGGCCATAATAACTTCCATTTTGATATTAATGTATTTTATACAGGGGAATCGCTATGCTGCTGTCTGAAGGAGGATAAATTTGATCTTATTTTTCTGGATATTGAACTGGCCACGATGACCGGGATTGAAATAGGCCGCCAAATAAGAGACGATTATGAGGACAACGAAACACAGATTGTTTTCATATCTGGCATGACGAGCTATGCGATGGCGCTGTTCAAGATACGCCCGCTGGATTATCTCATTAAGCCGCTGGATTATCAGGCGGTGGAAAGCGTACTTTTAACGGCGGCTAAGCTGTTGCGGTTGAATCGCGATTATTTTGAGTTCAGCGAACAGCGCCATACGATGCGTATACCGGTCAGTAGCATCCTCTACTTTGAAAGCATGGGGAAAAAGATCCGCCTTGTCACCAAAAATGGCGAGCATGTCTTCTATGGAAAAAAAGACGATATTTTAAATCAGATATCTGAGGAGGTTCTTCTGCAAATACATAACTCTTTTTTAATTAATTACAGTCTGGTCGAACAGTACAACTATGCTGAGGTGATGATGATAAACAAAGACGTTTTGCCGATCAGTCAGGCCTACAGGAAGCAAATAAGAAGCTGGCTGCTAAGAAAGAAGGGTGGTCGCCGTGACGGATAGCATTTTAATCAATATTATTTACTGCTGCTGTAATGCCCTGCGTATATATGCCATTTTTATATTTTTGTCGTTGTTCTTCCGGCGGGAAAAGGGGTTTAAAATAGGGGAATTCACCTGCTTTGCCGGATATTTTTTAATCAACAGCGCGGCCTACCTGATATGGGAAAATCCGCTGATAAACCTTGCGAATAATATTATTCTGACGCTTTTGCTCACCTTGCTGTACAAAGCCAGGTGGGTCACCCGCGTCTTGGCGACCATAGTTGTTTTTACAATCAGCATTATCGTCGAAAGTATCGTCGCCGGGCTTTTCAGCTTTGCGCCAAACATTTTTGAGTCGTCGGTCGTTATTGTCATAACCAGTATGCTGCTGTATGCCGTTGCGTTTAACATCAGGAGCCGTATGGATATGAAGGAGGACCCCGTTGTTTCGTTTTTTCAGCTTGTTTTTATCAGCCTTATTTCAGCCATAAGCATATTTGTGGCGCTGGTGTTGACCGCCGACCGGCTGCGCAACAGCCATGCCTTTATTACGGCCGGTCTGGTGCTATTGCTGTTTATGAATTTTATCGTTATTTATCTTTATGACAGAATTAAAGACAGGGCCAGGCATGTCAGAACCCAAGAACTAAAGTGTCCCCTTTGTCAAGACACGAGATTCAACAATCATCATGACACTTCGTGGGTCACGCCACCTGCTCCGCTGTCCTTGTATGCGCCAGGTAGACCTCTGCCGGGTAGTCGCCGTCGT
>JAEWYJ010000250.1 GCA_023395695.1 Bacillota bacterium
CCCTTTACAATGCGCGCAAACACCTCGTCGGGGTTTCTGGATTCGCCGGAAAAAATGTTGACAAGATAGTTTGGGCCAGCCATTACCTCGGTGCCAAAGCTGGCATTAATCAATCCCTCGTCATAAAGCGCACGGTATAGCTCGGTCGATTCGCCCGCAACAAGGTCGCAGACAATCTCGCCGGTTACCTGAGCGAGGATATTCTCCCGGTAGCTTTTGGGCGTGCCCTTAAAGCCGATCTGGAACAGCGGCGTCGCCACCTCAAGCTTCTGCTCTACCCGGCGCTCACGCACCGACGCCGGCTCGTCTATATCACGAGTGCGCACCGTTACGGGCGCGGCGGGCATCAGAATTTTATCGCAGGCCTTTAAAACGGTGTCTATGTCAAAGTTGCCCGCAACCGACAGCACCATATTGTTCAGGTTATAAAACGCGTTGTAGCAGCGGTAAAGCAGCTCGGCCGTAATTTCAGAAATCGACTCGACCGTCCCGGCGATATCCACACGGATGGGGTGATTATGGTAAAGCGCGCCAAGCAGATTGAAGTAAACCCGCCATTCGGGGTCATCGTCGTACATTCGGATCTCCTGTCCGATAATCCCTTGTTCCTTTTGCACCGTTTTTTCGGTGAAATAAGGCTTGGTGACGAGGTTTAACAGAATCTCAATCGACTCGTCGAATTTGTCGGTGCAACCGAACAGATAAGCGGTACGGTCAAACGAGGTGTAGGCGTTGGCCGAAGCGCCGGTCTTGGCGTATTGCTCAAAGGCGTCGCCCTCCTCGCTTTCAAAAAGCTTATGCTCTAAAAAGTGGGCGATACCGTTTGGCACGGTGGTATAGTCCTCATCGCCAACGGCAAACGAGTCGTCTATAGAGCCGCAGCGGGTTGCAAACAGCGCATAAGCGCCCGAAAAGCCCTTCATCGGGCAAAGCATCAGCGTCAGGCCGCTGGGATGCTCAATGCGGGTATAGCTTTCCTCCAGACGGCGGCAAGCAACGGTTTCACTAAGCATTGGCCGAATCCTCCTTTGAAGTGAGCAGATAAACCGCGTCGAGGCGAACCTGTCTGGCGGCTTCAATCACCTGTTCGCGGGTCACGGCGTCGAGGGCGCGCATCTCCTCCTCCGGCGAGGCAATCTCGTCGGACAAGATGCGGGAGAGATACCATTCCTCCAGCGTGCCGGGATAATCCGCCACGGCGCGAAGGCTGTTTTTAATCTGCAGGCGGGTGTTTTCAAGCGTTTCGTCCTCAAAACTGCCGTTGCGAATTTCATCAAGCTGCACGAGAATTTCCTTCTTGGCGCTTTCAATATTTTCTTTTTCAACACCGCAGTCTACAAGCATAATTGCAGCGCTGCGGTCGTAACGGGCGGCGCAGTAGTAGCAAAGCGACAGCTTTTCGCGCACATTTAAGAACAGCTTGGAGGATGGCGTGCCGCCGTAAAGCGCCGTCATCAGCCGCATAGCGGCCTGCTGCGCTCCGTCACCGCGTGTATCGCTGCAAAAGCCCAGCACCATTTTGGACTGCGCCACGTCAAGATATTCGGTTTTTTTAAGCACTTCTTCCCCCGCCGCGCAGATTCTGGCGTCGGTAAAGGGCTGCGGATTTCTGGTCAGGCCCGCAAACGCTTTTTTCATCACCTCGGAGGCGGCCGACGGGTCACCCGAGCCGACAAACATAATTTCAATGGCAGCGGTATCCAAAAGCTGCCGGTAGCCCTCGGCCGCCTCTTTGGGCGTCAGTGCCTGTGCCTGCGCCACCGTGCCGTATTTAAACAGTGCGGCGGGGTCATCGCGCCCCATGAGCATGCGGCACTGCGCAAGCGCATAGCTGCGCTTGTCGTTAATCAGGCTTTCGATAGCGTCGACGAGGTTCTGCCGCTCAAGAAAAAATTCCTCGCGGCCAAAAGCGCCGTCCTCAATCAGCGGCTCGGTCACAAGCTCGCGCAGCAAAACAGCCGCCTGACGCACCATGTCCTCACCTTCAAGCGTAAAGCGGTCATCCAGCGTTTTAATTCCCAGCGTTATAATCTGATTGCCGCCGCTTTTACCGACATCCGCCGCCAGAGAAGCGCCGTACATGGCGTCTAACCGGCGGTTAAGCTGAGTAAAATCGTTGCAGCTTTGGCTGCCCTTGCGCAGCAGAAATGGCAGTATGGCATAGCGGCTCACCGTCTGCGCGTCAAGCGGCACAATCAGGTTGACCGAAATCCGGTTATGCTTAAATTTAGGATCGCTTAGCACCGACAGGTTAACCCCGCGCGAAAGCGCAGTACGAATCAGATTTGTCGTCATCAATACCTCTCCAACCTTTTCAAATCTTGTTTCATAAATTTATACTGTGATATTGTAGCACAGATTTATGAATATTTCCAGTATTATGCGAGGATTGCAAGCGAAAGGCACAATTTGCGCACCGGCAGGCGGTTGTCTGTTAAGAAATAAACCGCCGCACATCGTCCCGCCGTCCTGCGGTTATCCTGCTGCCGAAAAGCGCGCCCATACCAACGTATGTGGTGAGCGGGGCCGCCTTGTGCATCCCTTTAACAAATCACTTTTTTGATTATAGCGTCAAGCAGCAACGGGAATAGAAAAATATCACAAACTATGCTGCGCTTATCGGCAAAGACGAAGCAGACAGGCTTTCCGCAAAAAGAACCGATGCATAAAATTGGCCGAAAACATCTTGTATTTTCAGGCAATGTACTATTAGTCTGCACCAAAAGCTGCCGCAGAATGCACAGCGAAAAACCGCGCCGCAAAATGATCGAAAAAATCATTCTGCGGCGCGGCGCTTTAAGCCAGTTATTCGCGCGGTTCGGCGTCGCCGTCCGGCTTTTCTTCAGTAAACAAAGGCTGACCGGCTGCTTCGGCCGACACCGCCGCATCGGCATTGTCAGCATTATCAGCGTTGTCGGCATTCACAGCCTCGTCCTGACTGTTTGTAGCCGCGCCGGTATCGACCGCCTTTTTAACCGGAGCCATTTCGCCGGTCGTCATCAGGCTTTCAAAGTCTGCGGCGTCAATCTTCTCGCACCGGATAAGCGTTTCGGCCACCAGCACGAGCTGATCCATATGCTCAGCGAGCGTCTGCCTTGCAAGGCGGAACGCATCCTCGACGATATTGCGTATCTCGGCGTCAATCTCGGAGGCGACCTCCTCGGAATAATTGCGGGACTGGTTAAAGTCACGCCCTAAAAACACCTCGCTCTGGTCATGGCCGTAGACAACCGGCCCCAGCTTTTCAGAGAAGCCGTAGCGGGTCACCATAGCGCGGGCAATATTGGTCGCACGCTCAATGTCGTTAGACGCACCGGTCGAAATATCGTCAAGCACCAGCAGCTCGGCAACGCGGCCGCCTAAGAGCGTGATGATATTTTCCTTCATCTCCTTACGGGTGTGGTAGCTCTTGTCCTCGGTCGGCAAGCTCATGGTAAAGCCGCCCGCCATGCCACGCGGAATGATGGACACCTGATGCACCCTGTCGGCGGTGTCCATATAATAGGTAACCACCGCATGGCCCGCCTCGTGATAGGCAGTGAGCTTCTTGTCCTTTTCGGTGATAAGGCGCGATTTCTTTTCGGGGCCGGCAATTACCTTAATGGTCGCTTCTTCAACCGTCTCCATTGTAATGGCTTTAAGGCTCTTTCTCGCAGCCAACAGCGCCGCTTCGTTGAGAATATTTTCAAGATCCGCACCGGTGAAGCCCGCCGTGGTCGAAGCGATGGTTCGCAGATTGACGTCGGGGCCGAGCGGCTTATTCTTGGAATGCACCTTCAAAATTTCTTCGCGGCCCTTAATGTCAGGGTAGCCCACAACAATCTGGCGGTCGAAGCGGCCGGGGCGCAGCAGCGCCGGGTCGAGAATATCTCGGCGGTTGGTCGCGGCAACGACGATAACGCCGGTGTTGGAGCCAAAGCCGTCCATCTCGACGAGCAGCTGATTCAGCGTTTGCTCGCGCTCGTCATGGCCGCCGCCCAGGCCCGCACCGCGCTGGCGGCCTACGGCGGCGATCTCGTCGATGAAGATGATAGCCGGCGCGCTCTTTTTTGCCTGTTCAAACAAGTCGCGCACACGCGAAGCGCCGACGCCGACAAACATCTCGACAAAATCGGAGCCTGAAATGGAGAAAAACGGTGCGCCCGCCTCACCCGCAACGGCGCGGGCCAGCAGTGTTTTACCGGTTCCGGGCGGGCCGACGAGCAGCACACCCTTGGGAATGCGTGCGCCCAGCGTGTTAAACCGCTCGGGCGATTTTAAAAACTCAACAACCTCGACCAGCTCGGCCTTTTCCTCATCCGCACCGGCGACGTCGGCAAAGGTGACACGGCGGCCCTGATCGGGCGTGCGCGCCTTGGCCTTGCCAAAGCCGGAGATATTGCCGCCGCCGCGCGACTGCTTGATGGTAAACCACCATAAAGCGCCCATGGCGACGATGAGCAGCAGCGTGGGCAGATAAGAAACCCAGAACGGCATTGTGGCAATCGGAATCAGCTCGTGGGGGATTCTGGTGTCCGGGTTCTCGCGGTTATACGCCTCAACCTGCTGCTGTACCGTGGTGATAAACAAATTGGTATTAGGCACCGTATAAGTCTGTTCGGTAGTTTCGCCCGCAAGCTTGAATTTAAGCTCGCCGGTGCCCAGGTCAAAGGTGTATTCCGCAATTCTATGGTCGTCGAACATCGCGACAATTTCGGAATACTTATAGGTGCTCTCTTTTTTGCTCATACCAAATGTGCTGCTGGCAATGAGCACAAGCGCAACGAGCACTGCGACATAAATAATAATGCCGCGATTGTTTTTAGGATTAAAGCTGTTGCGCGGATTCTGCCCCGGACCCTGATTGGGGTTCCTGTTTGGCTGGTTGGAATTGTTCAATCGTTACACTCCCTGCAAACAAATTTACTTTTCTTATATGCAGGGCTTACGCACGCCTACATATGGAGGGTTTTAAATCATAAAGGATGCGATTGTCCGGCTCAAGGCGGTTATACCGGTCCATCTGAGCCTGAATGGTATCTATAAAGCGGCGGACATCCGGCACCCGGTAAGTCTGTGCGCGTTCCTCGCCTTTAAGCTTAAATTGCAGTTCTCCGGAGCCGAGATCAAGGGTGTATTCTGAAACCCGACGGTTTTCAAAAAGGCTGACAATTTCGGAATATTGGTAGCTGCGCTGTCCTTTGTACACGCCCCAAATACCGCTTGCGGCAAATATAACAGCACTGAAAACCATCGCGCCCAACAATATTATGCGCTTTTTCTGCACAGGGTGGCCATGGCCCTTCGGCCTGGTGTCCATGTCTTTATTAAGCGGTTCAATCATAACATATCCCCTGCCTTAATATTGATATTTATTTTTCATATACACAGGGCTTTAGAATGCCCACATATGGAAGATTGCGGTATTTTTCGTCGTAGTCCAGACCGTAGCCGCCCCCAAATTCCTCCGGCACCACAACGCCATTATAT
>JAEWYJ010000166.1 GCA_023395695.1 Bacillota bacterium
GGTTAATCCTGCGGCCAAGCACCGCCTCAAGCATTGCGATTGTAATTTTGCCGCCGTCGAGAATTGGAAATGGCACAAGATTAAAAATACCGATGTTAATGGCGATAAACGCGGCAATCAGCAACAAATTTTCAAGCCCCATCTTGCTGGCCTGACCAATGGCGCTGACCACGCCAACCGGCCCCGAAAGCTGGTTGACGGCGTAGCGCCCGGTGACCACGTCAATAAGCGAGCCCCAAACCTGCTTAATAATCGACAAGCCCCAGTTAAACGGGTAGGTTACATATTCCAACGACTGAGCCGGAACGGCAGCCACTTTAAAGTCGAGGTCGATGGCCTGCACGCCCTCGCCGAGCTGCTCCATCTTAAACTGAATCGGCGCAAGCGTCAGTGCTTCGCCGTCGCGCTGCACCGTCATTTCAATCAGCCCGTCGCGGTCCCGCAAAAATTCATAGGTAATGTCGTTGGAGGTGTGTACCCTGTGACCGTTTACCCTTGTAATTTTATCGCCCAGCTGAAGCTGCTGTGAGCTGACGGCATTCTCGTTAAACATCGCGACGCGTGTGGTGCCGACATAGCCGGTCATAATGGTCAGTATAACCAGAATTACATAACCCATAACCAAATTGTTAAAGGAGCCCGCCAGCAAAATAGCCACCCGGTGCAGCAACGGCTTGCTGGAAAAGGAACCCGGTGCGTCAACCGGCTCATCCTCGCCTTCCATCATAACATAGCCGCCCACCGGCAGAATGCGCAGCGAATAAAGCGTCCCGTTTTTTTCACGTTTAAAGATAGCGGGGCCCATGCCGATTGAAAATTCGTGCACCGAAACGCCCGCCCATTTGGCCACGGTAAAATGCCCCAGTTCATGGAATAAAATAATTGCGCCAAAAATTAAAATTGCTGCAACCGCCGTTATAAGGCCACTGCTCAAAATGCTTCACACGCCCTTCTTATTGATACTGATATCCCGCTGAAAGATTAAGCCTCTGCACGCGGCGCTGCGGCTTCCATAACAAGCAGCAAAAAACAGCCCGCTGTCCACCGCTCTGTCAAAAAGCCTTGTAAGACCGTCCCGCGCGCCGCCAATTTTTTAGTGGGATATCGGCACCAGCTAAACGCTCTGCCGCACCAGCTCCCGCGCGGCTAAATCCATTTCGTAGACTGCTTGCAGGCTGTAATTCTGCCTGTCGCACGGCAGCGACAGCGCTTTTTCAACCAGCTCGCCAATTTTTAAGAATCCGATTTTCCCCTGCAAAAACAGCGCGACCGCCTCTTCGTTGGCGCCGTTGACGGCGCAGGGGTACAGCCCCCCCAACGTTGCCGCCCTCTGCGCAGCGGCTAAACACAAAAACGTCTCGGAATCGGCATGCTCAAAGGTGAGCGCGCCAACCTCAAACAGCGACAGTGCTTTACCAACCCCCGGCAGACGGTCGGGCCAGGTTATCGCATACTGTATCGGTGTTCGCATATCAGCCGTGCCCAGCTGCGCCATGACGCTGCCGTCGCAAAATGCCACTGCCGAATGCAGAATGCTCTGCCGGTGCACGTGGATATCAATTTGATCCGCCGCAACGTCAAACAGGTGCATCGCCTCAATCAATTCCAGTCCCTTATTCATCAGCGTAGCGGAATCGATGGATATTTTCTGCCCCATCTGCCAGTTCGGGTGGCGCAGCGCCTGTGCAGGCGTAACCTGCTCCAGCGCCGCCCGTGATTGACCAAAGAACGGGCCGCCCGAGGCCGTCAATATGATCTTATTTATTCTATCACGATTTTCACCGTTTAAGCACTGAAAAATTGCAGAATGCTCGCTGTCCACCGGAATAACCGGCACATTGCTACGTTTGGACAGCGCCATTACCAGCGCTCCGGCCGTGACAAGAGATTCTTTATTGGCCAGCGCCAGCGTGTTTTGGGCTTGCAGGCAAGCCATTGTTGCGCCCAGGCCCGCAATACCGACGACGGCGTTGAGCACCAAATCGACCGGCTGCGCCGCCAGCTCGGCCACCGCATCCGCTCCGGCCGTTACAGAAATATCGGTATCGGCCAGCGCAGTTTTCAGCGTTTTATAATGCGCGGCGTCGCCAATTGCAACACAGCGAGGGTGAAATGCCCTCGCCTGCTGTTCTAAAAGCGCCGTGTTCCGATGAGCCGACAGCCCGTACACCGGCATATTTAAATTTTTTGCCACATCAAGAGCCTGCGTACCGATAGAACCGGTAGCGCCCAGAATTGTCAGCCGTTTAGTCAAATCATACGCCTCATTTCACAGCAATCAAGGGGAAATATAAAAACAAATTATAAACGAACGGCGCAACCAGCAGCACGCTGTCAAAGCGGTCGAGCACGCCGCCGTGCCCCGGCATAATGTTGCCAAAATCTTTAATGCCAAACTGCCGCTTCATCACCGAGGCCGAAAGGTCGCCCACCACACTGACGAGCGATATCAGCGGAGAAACAATTGCCAGCCGCAGATAGTCAATCTGCACCGTCAACCCGGAATAGCTGCAGACCTGCGCATAAGCAAACGAAATAATAAGCTGCGAAGCCAGCGCAATCACAACGCCGCCGATAAGTCCTTCCACCGTTTTTTTAGGGCTGATGTCGGGCGCCAGCTTGTGCCGGCCCAGTGCAATACCAAAAAAATAAGCGCCCGTATCGCTCATCCACGCGCCGCACAGCGACACCAGCATGCCGTAAAATCCGACAGCTGCGCCAAAAACATCCCGCATATAGACAAAGCAGGTGGTGGCGAAGGCAATAAGCATTGTAAAAAAGAACACAAAACCCAATTGCTCGACACGCAGCGTATCGTGGTATTTAAGCAGAATACAAAAAAGTGCCAGAGAAAACAAAAAACAAATAGACGCCAGAATATTGCTCAGCAGACGGGTACTGAAAAATGGAATAACAAGACCAAAAAGCAGCGCCACCACTGCGAT
>JAEWYJ010000174.1 GCA_023395695.1 Bacillota bacterium
GGTCCATACCGAGAATGCGCGGTGCAAAGTCCCGTATAATACCGGCAGCGGCATGGCTTCCGGCGCCATAGGCCATACCGACCTCGCCGACGCCATAAATACCGGCATCGGTATCTATGCGCAAAAGAATAGGACGCTGCCCGGCTTCGCTGGGGTCAGTCCTGATGCTGTGAACGTGGAGAACCGTAACTTTTGTGATTCGCATATGTAAAACCTTTCTGCAGTTGTTATTACCGACCAATTTTTCCGGCATGCGCAAACCGACTCTTTATTTTACCGATAAGGCCGAACTGGCTGGCAAAAACCAGAATAACCGCAATCAGCAGGATTACCGAAAGGGGGCTGGCAAAAATTTTGCCGAAAAGTACCCCGATATTGGCGTTGGAGGCCGCCAGCGCACGGCGGAAATTTTGTTCAAGCAGCTGGCTGAGAATAAGCCCAAGAACCAGCGGGCCGGTGCTGAAGCCGTGCATTTTCATAAAATAGCCCAGAATGCCAAAGCCAATCATAAAGTAGACATCCATCATATTTTTTCGGGTTGCAAAGGACCCGACGACAGTCAGAATAATAATGACCGGCAGCAGAATTTCTTTGGGCACCTCCACAATTTTGGCAAAGGTTTTAATGCCGGTCAGCGCAATGGGAAGCAGAATAATAT
Source organism: Bacillota bacterium (assembly GCA_023395695.1). GTDB lineage: Bacteria > Bacillota > Clostridia > Oscillospirales > Ruminococcaceae > Yanshouia. The sequence continues at coordinate 659 of JAEWYJ010000174.1, forward strand.
TAGCCAGGAGCGTAAGCATAACGACCTTTCCAAAAACACCGCTGCTGTCCTGAATTAACAGCGGGCCTGCCACCACGCCATGTGCCGAAAGCGAGGCCAACAGCAGCGCCGTGCATGAATCGCCGGGAATGCCCAGCGTCAGCATGGGAATAACCGCACCGCCTACTGCAGCGTTGTTGGAGGATTCAGACGCCACAAGGCCCTCAATAGCGCCCTCCCCAAAGGGTGTTTCGGGATTTTTGACGGTTTTCTTCGCCCTGTCATAGGCAAGCAGCGAGGCGATGTTGCCCCCGGTGCCCGGCAGCGCGCCGATAAACACGCCGATAAGCGAGGATTCGATGGTCACACGCAAATAGCCAAAGGCATCCTTAAAGGATGGAATAATACGCGAAACATCCTGCTTGCGCACCTCCACCTTTCTGAAATCGCGCATCTGAATCAACGATTCCGACAGGCCGAACATACCAATAATAATGGCCACTGAGCTGATGCCGCTCATCATGTAGATATTGCCGAAGGTGAAGCGCTGTACCGCCGTAGAGGAATCCATGCCGATAGCGCCAATGAGCATACCCATAAAGCCGGAAAACAAGCCCTTGCTAAAATTGCCCCCGGCCATGGAGCACAGCAGAACAATGCCCATAAAGGCCAGTAAAAAATAGTCCCGAGGGGCAAACATCAGCGCAAATTTGGTAATAAGCGGCGCAGCCACAAGCAGAAAGACGGCGCCAATGATGCCACCGATAACCGACTGAATAGCCGTAATGCCCAGCGCCTTAGCCGCTTTTCCTTTTTGAGCCAGCGGGTAACCGTCAAACGCAGTGGAAATAGCCGCAGGCGTACCGGGTACGTTAAGCAAAATTGCCGCCCGCGAGCCGCCATACACGGCGCCCACATAACAACCGATTGAGATAGCCAAAGCCGGATAAACATCCCAGTTATACGTGAAGGAAACCAAAAGAGAAATTGCCATGGTGGCTGAAATGCCGGGCATAGCACCTGCATACATGCCAAACATGACACCGCCGGCCATATAAAGCAGCATAATAGGACTCGAAAAAACACCCAATCCGTCGTGAAGCGTGGTAAGAATAGTATCCATGGTTATCCTCCTTAAGGCATGCGGATCTGAAACAGAATTTGAATCACCAGATAAATGGCCACCAAAAACCCGGCGGATACCAGTATGGATTGAATCAACTTTTCCCGTCTGCCTTTAAACAAGAAAAAGATTGAAAAAACCATATAAACAAACGTCACGGGATAAAAGCCAATAATGGAGATGGATGCGGTATAGAGAATGGTGACAACCATCATCACGAATACCGTAAAGGGCACCTCCGTGATAAGCGATATTTTCAGCCGTTCCCATGTGTCCGTATTTTCCTGCGCAAGCCATGCGTTTTTCTTTTTGCTCAGCAGCTGGTAAAATGCAGTCAGCGAGCAAATCAGCATCCCGCCGGAGGTCAGCGTTGGATACAGGCCGGGCGGGTCCGGCGTATTGTGGTCCATCCAAAGCCTGACGGAAGCAAAAAGAACGGTCGCACTGAAAATGATGAGGAGAACCAAAAAAATACGTTCCCGCGAAAAAGAGGTTTTTGCTTCTAATTCTTCGTTCATGCTATCACACCTTTAATTAGGATCGGGGCACATCCCCCGGAGGGGGGAAATCCCCCCTCAATTCGGCCTCGGAACACCGTAGCTGTCAGGAGAAACCGTCGAGTTTCCGCTGTCGTACAGCAGCCAGGAATTGACGGCCTGCTGATGCTTCATATATTCGTTCGCGGCGTCGCCGGTTATCCCCAGCATTTTTCCGCTGTTTGCTTTGATAAACCGCTGGAAGTCCGCACTTTCGTAGGCCTTTGTGCAGGCGTCACTGAGCTTGTCCACAACGTCGGCGGGCGTATCCGCCGCAACCTCCGCCACAAAATACGAGCCGTTAGGCATGTAACTGTCAAAATCGTGGGTAAGCTCCGAGAGGGCCGGTACATCGGGCAGCCCTTCCAGTCGCTCCAAATCCATTGTGGCAATGGCCTTAATCGAACCGGCGTCAATCAACGGCTTGCCCGAGGTATACCCGTTGATAAACAGGTCGATGTGCTTACCAATCAGCTGCGTATTGGCATCGCCGCCGCTGTCGTAATTCACGATGGTAAGCTCCACGCCATAAACCTGCTCAAACAGCGTCCACCAAACCCACGGCATAGAACCGATGCCCACAGTTCCCACGGTGATTTCTTTGGGATGGGCCTTCATATAGTCGACAACCTGGTTAAAATCCATATTATCCAGTTTTGAGTCAGGATAAGTGACTAAAATGCCGCAGTTTGCGCTGACCAAGATCAGGGGCGTCAAATCGTCGTAATCAACATCAATCAATTGGTTGGCCCTGAACAAGCTGGTGGCGTCGGAGCTGGCCAGAATGGTGTAGCCGTCATGCGGCTGGTTTAAAAAGTATGTGGTGCCCACCGAACCGCCGGCGCCGGCCTGATTTTCGTAAAGGACTTTTACACCGAGCTCCTTTTCCAAAGAGGCCCCAAATGCGCGCCAGATGGTATTGGTTCCCGAAGAATCACCGAAGGGGATGACCATAGTAACCTCTTTTTTGGGGAATGTGTCGGCAGACGGTTGCGCTTTACTCTGTCCGGCGGTACCGCCGGCGCTGCCCGAGCCGCCGCAGCCGGCCAGGCACCCTGCCACTATTGCCATGGCAGCAGCCAGGCTAATTACCTTTTTCCACATAACAATATCCTCCTAATCTTTTCCAGAATTTCAGCATTGTTGGTCGCGATTATTTCTCAAGGGGTGCGTTTGGTCGGGCCTCACCTCTTCTTCATATCAATAGAGCGCTCTCCATGCGCTGCGTAAAATTACACAGCTGTGGGAAGCCCTTCCCTCCCTTCTCCTTTTTGAACAAATAACCTCTATATATTTAGTTATTATGCCAATATCACTAGGAGGAAAGGTGCGTCTTTTAGCAGTTTTCATTATAGTAACTAAAATTGATTCCGTCTAATACCAATTTCTTTCACATTGAAACGGTTTAAAATTATAATTTTTAATATAATATAGATTATGTATTTTAGAATAGTTTATTTCCAGAAAGGCATAACAAGGCCCGGTAGCCTTAAGCTTAAAGAGCATCCCATTGTTCAAACTTCAAATCGATGATATAATATATTGTAATTTTAAGTATCTGCCTAACCGCTTTATCTGAGGAGGGGAAAAATGAATTCGCTACAGATAAAGTATTTTCTTCGCGTTGCGGAGTTGAGCAGTATCAGCAAGGTGTCGCAGGAGTATCATATTGCAGCTTCGGCGATCAGCAACCATATCAAGGCGCTGGAGCAGGAGCTGGGCACCGAATTTTTCGACCGCAACGGCAATCAAATGACATTGAATTCAAACGGCACAATCCTCTATGAATATGGGCGGAAAATATTATATGCGCTGGATGACGCAGAGAAAGAAATTGCCGACGCCAACGGTCAGCTCAATTATGCTCTGAAAATTTCAACTCTGACGATCCCCAGAACGATTCCGCTTATTGCAAAGCGTTTTAAAGAGCATTATCCCCAATTGAAGCTTCAAATCAGCCAATATCAAAAATATAACGAGCGGCTGGACTACGATTCAGACGTCGTTATTTACTCTACTGAAATTCCGTTGAAGAAAGAAAATTCTTGTATTTTGTACGAGGAGCCTATTCTGCTGGCGGTATCTAAGGCGCATCCGCTGGCCGGAGAGCAAGAGGTGGAGATTAAGCAGCTGGCGAACGAAAAGTTTATACGCCGCTCAGAATTGACGGACTTTAGACAAAACATAGAGGAACGTTATTTTGAAGCCTTTGGCATTAATCCCTCCACCGCAATTGTGACCGACCATCCGCCGTTGATAAATAAGCTGGTGGCATTAAATTTCGGCATTGCCTTCATGGCACAATTAACCAGCATGTATGCGCAGGAAGAATTGGCGCTGGTCAAAGTCAAGGGTGTGGATCTGCGGCGTTATATCAATATCTCATGGAAAAATCACGGTTATCGGTCTGTGGCAACCAAATTATTTGTAGATTTTACAATTGACTTTTTTAGAAATTTGAATTTTGGAGCCTGATATGATTGAACTTCAGCATCTGAAATATTTTCGTAAGGTAGCCGAGTTGGAGCACATGACACAGGCTGCATTTGAATTGCGGATAGCACAGCCCGCCTTGAGCAAGACCATCCACCAGATTGAATCGGAGCTGGGCGTTGCGTTGTTTAAACGCAGTAACCGAAGAATTTTTCTGAACGAAAACGGAGAAATTTTGCTGAAATATGCCGATATTGTGGAGACTAATTTACGGAAATTGGCCGAAGCGCTTCAACAAAATCAGCAAAAGCAGGATGCTAAGATCAGCATTTTAATGAAGAGCAGCTCCGTGCTCCTCCCCGAAATGCTACAGCAATTTTGCACAAAATATCCTCAGGCAGAGCTTCAACTTTTAGTGTATAACCGCAATATTGACGAGCAGATGCTCAAGAGTGACTTTATTATCGCGTCCTCGCCGCCTGAAAGCAGCGCGATGTCCAGTATCCCCCTGCTGGATGAGGAGTTGGTGATGGCGGTTCCGGCCAACCATCCGTTGGCCGGAAAAAGGGTGCCGCTGGCTGCCTTCTGCGACGATAAATTCATCTGCATGCCGCCCAGCTATTATTTTTATTATAAGTTTCATAAAGCATGCCGCGCCGCAGGCTTTAAGCCCAATATTATCGCCGAGAGCAGCGACAGCTATACGATTTCGGCCATGATATCCGCAAACATGGGCATTGCAATGGTACCGGAGGTCAGCTGGGGCTATCAGAAAGAGCCTTGTCTTGGGCTTGTATATCTCGAACAACCGGTTTCTAAAAATCAAATTTTGCTGATATGGAAGAACAACGGATTAATCTCAGAGACATGCCTGAGATTCAAGGAGTTTGCCGCTAATTTTTTCCTGAAATAGATGGAAGCTTTCTCATATGAAGTCCGCCTGCCATGGACAAAGTGTTAAAGGGCATGCTGCCTGCAAATAGCAGACGGCATGCCCTTTAACGCTTTTTGTATGTGGCATCGGTTACGACAATGTGCAACAAAGAACCTGTTGAGAATTCTTTATTATTTGGATATAGCCAAATAATCGTCATTGTAAACACAATGCACTTTAAAGCAATAATCCGAATCCGTCCCTGATAAGACAAAATTCGGATTACCCTGATTTGGTGCGGGTAACAGGGGTCGAACCTGCACATCGCAAGATACCAGATCCTAAATCTGGCGCGTCTGCCAATTCCGCCATACCCGCAAACTATGAAGCGCCCCAAGCGGAGGTCCGCTTTCTGTCGAACACATCGCCGCCGGAGCGGCAGTGCGCCAATCCGGCAGCCAGGCAATGCCGCTTTGCCCACAGCTGGCAGGCAAAACCGGCAGCCGGCCCTTCCCGGACAAGAGGCCATCTGTCACATGCGTTATATTATAGCATAGTTCCGTCCCGAACGGAAGGGGCTAAAATGCTTTTTAGCCCCATGGGACAGCGCTATTTGACCTGCTGTTTTTTGCGCATGCGGTCAGCCGCCAGCAAAATGCCGGCCTTGCCGGTCGGGTAAGTCAACCCGCCCTGCAGCCAGACGGCAAAGGGCTCGCGCATCGGCGCGTCGGCAGAAAGCTCAATGGATGCGCCCAGCGTAAAGGCGCCCGCCGCCATAATCACCTTGCTGTCGTAGCCCGGCATGTCCCATGGCTCAGGCGCCGCCATTGAATCCACCGGCGATCCGGATTGTATCCCCTCGCAAAACGCCACAAGCGCCTCCGGCGTTTTAAGGCCGATCGCCTGAATAATATCGTGCCGAGCGTCGCCGGATTGGGGAAAGGTCTCAAAGCCCATTTCCTCAAACAACGCCGCCGCAAACACCGCTGTTTTAAGGGCGGCGGCTACGGTAGTGGGCGCCATAAACAGCCCCATATACATGCTGCGCAGCTCGTCTAACGAGCAGCCGACCTCCCGCCCGGTGCCGGGCGTTGTCAGCCGGCAGGCACAGCGCTCAATCAGGTCGTGCCGCCCCGCGAGATACCCGCCGGTTCTGGCAATGCCCCCGCCCGGGTTTTTAATCAGTGAGCCGACCGTCAAATCGGCGCCAAGCGCAGCCGGCTCAATCCGATCGACAAATTCGCCATAGCAATTGTCTACCATAACAATAATTTGAGGATTCGCCTGCTTGACCGCCCTGATCGCCTCGCCAATCTCGGCCACCGACAGCGACGGACGCAGACTGTACCCGCGCGAGCGCTGTATGTAAGCGACCTTTGCGGTCTTGGACGCTTCTGCAGCCGCTGCAATATCAATTTTCCCCTCCGAAAGCTCCACCTGCGCATATCGCACACCGAAATCGCGCAGCGAGCCTTCGTCCCGCCCGTTATCCCGAATGCCGATGACCTCCTCAAGCGTATCGTAGGGCTTGCCGGTCAGAGAAAGCACCACATCCCCCGGGCGCAACAGCCCGAAAAGGCCCACCGTCAGCGCATGCGTGCCCGAAACAAAGCTGTGCCGCACCAACGCATCCTCAGCGCCCATCGCCTGTGCAAATACGCGGTCGAGCGCGTCCCGGCCTATATCACCATAGCCATAACCGGTGCTGCCGCAAAGGTGCGCCGCCGAAATGCCGTTGTCGATAAAAGCCTTTAGTACCTTCATGCCGTTGTACTGCTCGTTCTCTTCTATAGCGGCAAAGGCAGGCACAGCCTTGTGCTCCGCCTGCCGGGCAAGCGCCAGCAACGCCGGGTCTATTGGGAAAACCGGTTGTATCATGTAGGAATCCTCTTTTCTGCGATAATAAGACGCTGCGGCAGCGCTTCAAAGCCTGCCTTTTGATAAAATGCCGTCAGCGGGCCGGTCTGCGCGGCTGTATAAATCGTCAGCTCGCGCAGCGGGGGATAGGCCCTGACCGCGTGCAGCAGTGCCAGGCCCCGCCCCTTGCCCCGCCGCACAGGCAGCACCGCTACCGACGACAGATAGGCGCTGCGGCGCCCTATAGCCGTTATGCAGGCGACAGACGCATTGTCGCACAAAAAGGCTTCGGCCCGCCCGGCATTGCGGCGGCGGGTCATATCCGAAAGCCAGGGCAGATAGTCGGCTTCGCGCGCAAACTGCGCGTCACTCGCCCCTAAAATTTCAAAGCAGCGGCGCAGTTCCATACCGGTTTGAACCCTCTGGCGGGGCGCGGCGCCTTCTCCCGTGCAGCACAGCACCGGGTAGCTTTGGAAATGCCAGCCCGGCGGCGGACAGCTTTGCCCATCATATGGCGACGTCCATTCGACCCGGCTGACGCCAAACAGCTCCGCAAAGGGGAACAGCTCGTTAAAGTCCGGTCTGCCGGTGACAAGCAGCGCGCCGCCAAAGCGGCAAAGCACGCCACCAGAATCGTTGGTATACCAATCCGGCGCACCGGGCAGCGCACCGTAGCAGGCCTCCAGCGTCTGCATACGGCAGCCGATCAGCCCGTCGGCGGCCGATGTCTCCGGCGGCGGCATACCTTGACAATAGGAGATCACAGCCGGGCCAGCGGATCAATCACCGCCGAAAGCAGCTGTCTGGCGGACATGACATCCTGCATGGCCGCCACGCAGGAGGCACTGTGCAGATAACGGCAGGGCACCGAAAGGGCCATTGTTTTGGCGCCTGCTCCCGCGCGAGAAACCACACGGGCCTCGTTGCCGCCAAAAACGCCCTCCTTGGTCTGGACGGCAATACCGCGCTCCTCGGCGACATTGAAGGCCAGCGCATACAATTCCCGGTCGTAGAGCGTGCCCTTGTCGGCAAAAGACACGACAGGGCCTTTTTTGAGCGCGCAGACCACCTTGTCGGCGGGAGCGCCCTCAATATCGCCCGCCGTAGTCGTTTCCAGAATAATCGCAATCTCCGGCGCGCATGAATTGGCCGCCGCCGTTGCGCCAAACAGCGAGGACTCCTCACCGCAGGTGAATACGCCGGTCAGCTCCCACGGGCAGTCGGAGCACAGCAGGTCGATAAGCAACGCGCAGCCAATGCGGTCGTCGAGCGCACGGGAGAGCAGCAGCCCCTCGCCGAACGCGCAAAACGGCGCCTCAAAGCAGGCTGCATCGCCAAGACTTACGACCGAAGCCGCCTCCTCCTTTGAGGATGCGCCGATGTCGATATAAAGCCCGTCGGCCTTTAGCTCCGCCTCCCGCTCGTCGTCCTCAAGATGATGCCACGCCTTGGCCCCGATAACGCCAAGAATGCCTGCATCGCCAATGCGCACCCGACGGCCGTGCAGCACCCGCGGGTCAATGCCGATAGGCGAAAACTTTAGCAGCCCCTCGCCGGTAATGGCGGTAATCAGCAGCCCCACCTCATCCATGTGGGCAAACAGTACAATCTTCTTTTGGGGGCGCTCGCCATTCTTAACGGCAATCAGGTTGCCCAGCGGGTCGACGGTCAGGGCACACTTTCCCGACAGCTGTCGTTCTATTACGGCGCGGACGCGTCCCTCATCGCCGGAGATGCCCCGCTCGGCGCAGAGCGCCTGAATTAACTGTTGCATAAGCCACCTCCAACCGTTTCGGCAATCAGCCGGGCTGTATTTTCAACGTCGCAAAGCGCCACAACCTCTCCCGGCGTATGCATAAAGCGCAGCGGTATCGACACCAGCGCCGTGCGCACCCCCCTGCCGGAAACGGCGATTGCGTCGGCGTCGGTACCGGTGCGGCTGCTCATAACCTCAAGCTGCCACGGAATATTGGCGCGTTTGGCGGTGTCGGTCAACAGTCGTGAAAGGCGGCGATCCAGAAACGGCGCAACGCCGATCATCGGGCCCTTGCCCATCTCGCCGCAGGCTTCGGCCTTTTCATCGGGCGTCAGCCCCATGGAAACGTCGACAACAACGGCAAAATCGGGCGCAACGGCAAAGGCCGAGGTCGCAGCCCCCGAGGAGCCAACCTCCTCCTGCGAAACAAGCGCGACAATAATTTCAGCTTTTTCGTTTTTTTTCAAAAGCTCGGCCGCGCGGATAACCGCCGCGCAGCCCGCGCGGTCGTCGAGCGCCGCGGAGCATATTCTATCGGCAAAAAGTGGCTCCAGCGCACCGTCGAGCGTGATGCGGTCTCCCAGTGCCACCTTTTCGCGCGCAGCCCCGGCGCTAAGGCCGATATCCACCGCAAGCTCTTCCGGCTTGGCGGTTTTAGTCTTTCCGTCCGAAAGATGGGGCGGCATTGCGGCCACAACACCGGGCAGCTTGCAGCTGGCAGTGTGCACCGTCACCCGTGCGCCGGCCAGCGTCCGCCGGTCCGGCCCGCCGCAGGCAGCCACCTTTAAAAAACCCTTGTCGGTAATACGCGTGACAATTAAGCCCACCTGGTCAAGATGCGCCGCCAGCATCACGCGCGGCAGTCCAGCCCTGGCCGGAGGCACATGGCAAAGCACACTGCCCAGCGGCGTGTGCACCACCCGCCCTAATGGCGAGAGCAGCTGCTCCGCCGTCTTGGCGGCATCGCCCTCATCGCCCGAAACGCCCGTTGCCGGGCAAAGCGTTTTTAACAGATCTAACATTGGTTTCTCCTTTAATCAACATTGGGGCCGCCGCCTTGGGGCAGCCCGTGCCCGACACAGCGCAGGCCAATTGATGCTAAAGCCCATTGACAAGCTTTTTGTAGCAGTTGCCCCGCTCTTCAAAATTAGAAAAGGCGTCGAAGCTGGCACAGGCAGGGCTCAGGGTAACCACATCACCGAAAACGGCATTCTGGTTGGCCAGCGCCACCGCTTCGGCCATATCCTTTGCGCGCAGAATCTGAAGACCGCTAATCTTAAAGCCTTCGGCCGCGGTGACCGCCGCCTCAATTTTATCGGCCGTCGGGCCGGTGAGTATCAGCAGCTTAACACGGCTTAATACCGGCCGGGCCAGCGGCTCAAACGGTATTTTCTTATCGTAGCCGCCCGCTATCAGAATCAGCTTATCCTCAAAGCTCATCAGTCCCGCCACTGTGCGGGTGGGCGAGGTGGCAATTGAGTCGTTATACCAGCGCACGCCATCCTTTAAGCGCACGAATTCAATGCGGTGCTCCACCCCGCCGAAGGTGCGGGCAGCGTCGCAAATCTGCTTGGGGGTAACGGCGCCCCAGGCGGCCGAGATGGCTGCGAGCACATTTTCAACATTGTGCAAACCGGGCAGCTTAATCTCGCTGCGATTCATCAAAAATACCGCGCGTCCCCCCACACTGTGGTAAAGGTCGCCCTTGCCGTCCATCCATGCGCCGTCTTGCACCGGCCGCTGGCGCGAAAAGAAAGAGAGCTGCCCGCGCACCTCATCTTTAAATGCCTCCGCCCCGGCGCTGTCGGCCGAAAGCACCGCCCGTGAGAAGGCGCTCTGATGCCGCACAATATTGCGCTTTGCGCCGACATATTCCGCCATGTCCCGGTGTACATCCAGATGGTTGGGGCTGATATTGGTCACAACCGCCACGTCGGGCGAGCAGCGCATGGACAACAGCTGAAAGCTTGAAAGCTCCACAACGCACAGGTCGTTTTCGCTTACGATATCCAGAATAGGCAGCAGCGGCTTGCCGATGTTGCCGCCCAGATGCACCGTCTTGCCGCAGCGGCGCAGCATCTCCGCCAGAATGCTTGAGGTGGTGGTTTTGCCGTCCGAGCCGGTTACGCCGTAGACCGGGCAGGGGCACAGCCGCATGAACACCTCCAGCTCGCTGGTAACAATCTTGCCGCGCTCGCGCGCGCGAGCCAGCTGCCCGGTGGTAAAGGGCAGACCGGGCGTGCGAAAAATAATCTCGCCGTTTAAATCCTCAAGATAATTCTGACCCAGCGAAAGCGCAACACGCGCCTTTTTAAGGCGTTCAATCTGGTCGGGACGAAACTGCTCCTCGCTCCGGCTGTCGTGCAGCGTCACCTGTGCGCCGTTTTGCACCAGACGGAACAAAAGCTCGGCATTGCTGACCCCGAAGCCGATGACGTCTATTTTTCGGTCCTTCATAAGCGGGAAAAAATTCTTTGCATTATAATACATAACAGGCTCCCTTCCGCCGCTGTACCGGCATGTTTGTATGGGGGTAAACGCTTTCATCCTGCGCAACCGGCGCGATGACGGCGTTTATCGGTTTTGAGTATCGTTTGAGGCCATACGCATTTTATTAAAGCCGCAAAAACATATTTAAGCCTATTGCTTTTAGTGGCAACCGGCATGGGGCAAGAGGCGCATATGGCATCAATAACAATTGCGCCGCATACTATCATATATTAAATCAGGGTCTTTCATACGCAGTGTATACCGGTTGTCGCACCTGAAAAAACGGCGGCCGCCCGCCATGCAAAAACCGGCTTTTATGGATAATGATGCTATTTAAGTATTATATCGTTTTGATGAGAAAATATCAATTGCCAGACTTTTTTTAACATCTTTTTTGCTTCTGCTGCGTATAATGATAAAAGCTATTTTATGAAGGAGACATCAATTATGGAACAAAATGAAAGTGACTGCGATGTATTATTAAATTTTATGGAGTGGTTTGAAGTGCAGGGCGACATCGACGACTTTGTGTTTTACGACCAGGTCGCCCTGATAAGTGAAAAGTAAGCCCGGGCAGAAGCTACCTTCTGCCCGGGTCTGTTTTTGACTTGAACCGGCGTCATATTACGGCCGGACAGCCGCACACTGCCCGATAAAGTTTAAAAACAGCGGCGCCGAATCGGGGCCATGGTGCAGAAAACGGCGGTTGCCGGTCATACGCTCGGGGTGCCATTGCACCGCCGATATCGGCAGCGAAACATGCGTCATTGCCTCAATAATTTCGCCGCTGGTGGCGGTACAGACAAAATCCTCCGCCATTGCCTTGACCGACTGGTGGTGGTAGCTGTTGGTCAGCATGCAATCGCCATAAAGCCGGTGCAGCAGCGAGCCGGGCAGCAGCGCCGTTTTGTGCACGCAGTCGTGCGGCTTGTCACCTCCGCTGTGCGTCGCCCCAAGCTGGCTGGGCAGGTCCTGCCACAGCGTGCCGCCAAAATAGCAGTTGATAATCTGAATACCGCGGCAGATGCCGAATACCGGCTTCTTCGCTTTGACAAAGCGTGAAAGCAGCGCATACTCCATGGCGTCGCGCTGCGCGTCTATCAGGCCGCACTCGGGCAGCCGCTCTTCACCGTAGAGGGCGGGGTCTATATCCGGCCCGCCGGTAAGCAGCAGGCCGTCGGCAAGCGCCGCTAAATCTTCGGCCAGCTCCCCGTCATCGAGCGGCAGCAGCGGAATGCCGCCCGCGCGGGTGACCGCGTCGGCATAATTCTGGTAAAGATATCTGCGGCTCTGGCCGTTGGGGGAGGTCTCGTACCCTGCGGTGAGTAAAATCAACGGTTTCATACAGTTCCCTCCGGCAGCACGGCAGCCATGTAGTGGATGGGCAGCCCCATATCGCGGAACATGCGCTCGTGCTCTGTCATAATAGCCGACGCCTCGTGCGAGGCCGGCAGATCGGCAATACATTCGACCACCTTAAAGCCGCTTTCGGCAAGATATTCTCCGGTGGCTTCAAAAAGGGTGTCATCATCGGTTTTAAACAGCAGTAAATGGCCCGGCAGCAAAAACTTTTTATAAAGCGCCAGCTGTCTGGGATGGGTAAGCCGGTGCTTAAAATCTCGCTTTTTAGGCCAGGGGTTGCAAAAATTGATGTAAATTTGGGCGATACAATCCTCCGGGCCGAGCATATGGTCAATCCATTCTATGTTATGCGCCGCAAGACGCAAATTGTCCACCGTGCGCCCGCCCTGCGCATAAACCTGCTCGGCATTGCGCTTGGCCAGCCCGAGCACCTCGCTTTTAAGGTCGACAGCCAGAAAATTAATATCGGGGTTGTCAAACGCCTTCTGGGCAATAAAGCCGCCCTTGCCGCAGCCCAGCTCCAGATACAGCGGCGCCTGTGGCCGCTCAAACAGCGCGTTCCAATGTCCACGGCAGTCGTCGGGGGCATCTATGACAAACGGGCTGGCGGCCAGCTCCGACCGGGCCCAGGGTTTTCTTCTGATTCGCATGCGCATCCTCCATACTTAAACGCCTCAAGGACATTGATGCCCGCAGCCTGACAGGGCGGCAAATTGACTTGCATGGCAAAAAATAAGCGATACCAAGCCAAAAGCGCACACCGTGCGTGCCGTCCGGTTGCAGCGTGGCCGCGTGTCCCCGGCAGCCTTAGTATATAGCAAACCCTTTGCCTGCGCAAGGGGTTTTGAGCTGCCGGAGCTTGCGTATGACAGGGCTGCTATATCGCCGTAAGACGGTGCGCCCGCTCAGGCCGTAAAACGCCTGAGCGAACAGGGTATACACCCCCGCCGTCAGCGACGCTAACAGCAAACCGTCGCGACGCAGCGCTCACTTGTCGGGCTTGCCGCGCACCCGGGCAATGGCTTTGTCGGTCATCCTGCGTTTATATACATAAAATAGGTGGAAATGTGTGAATTTTTAACTAAATTCATTTTTCTATACATTTTTACTAGAAAACAGACGTAGAGTCTGATAAAATAATTACAAATAAATTTGCAAGTTTAAGAAAGGATCCTGCATGACAAAGCTAAACGACGCTGTTTCTACCCTTAACAACGCCCTGGTTGCAAAGCGAATGTGTTTTCTCCTTGCACTTTCGTTAATTGTCGCCGGCTTTGCCCTGGAAACCCCAAAAAGCATTTTAGACGGCCTTATCGCGTATATTCTTTGCTCCGACATTTTGATTACCGACTATTTTGTCATCGGCTCTATCGGCGCGGCGCTGGTGAATGCCGGTATTGTCACGCTGATTTCGATTGGCCTGACGCTGCTGATTAAAACGCCCTATAACGGCGGCACCATTTCCATGATGTTTTTAATGGCGGGCTTTTCGCTGTTTGGCAAAAACCCCATCAACATTCTGCCGTTCTTTCTTGGCGTCTGGATTTATTCCAAGGTCAAGGGGCAGCCGATGGCGCGCTATACCAACGCGGCGCTCTTTTCTACAACGCTGGCGCCGATTGTCAGCGACGTTTTGCTTAAAACCCCCGTGCATCCGCTAATCAGCCTTCTGCTGGCGGTGAGCGTGGGCGCCCTGATCGGTTATATCATTATTCCGCTGGCCGAGCACGCCTTTTCAACCCACATGGGCTATACCCACTTTAACTATGGCTTTACCGGCGGGCTTATGGCGCTGATGCTCGCGTCGGTTACTCAGGCCATGGGCGGCTCCATTCAAACCTCTATGATCTGGTATGCAGGCGTCCCTGCATCTATGCTGATTTATCTGATCGCGCTGATCGCCGTACTCATTGTGGTCGGCTTTGTGCTTTGCAACTTTAATCTGCGAACCTATTGGCGTATTATGCGCCACTCGGGACGGTCCCCCACCGATTTTGTCATCACCGACGGCATCGGTGCAACCATGATGAATATGGGGCTGATGGGCAGCATCTCTTTGAGCTATGTGCTGCTGGTTGGGGGCGACCTCAACGGCCCCGTATGCGGCGCCGTTTTAACGGCCATCGGCTTTGGCGCAGCCGGTGAGCATCCGAAGAATTCCACCCCCATCATGCTGGGGGTCTGGCTGGCCTCTCATGTAATGGTCTCTAACGATACCGACCCCGGCATGCTGCTGGCGGCGCTGTTTGGCACCGCGCTTGCCCCCATAGCCGGCCAGTTCGGCTGGTTTTACGGCATTGTTGCCGGCTTTTTACATGCGGCGGTGGTGCTGGCCGTCGGCGCTCCCTGCGGCGGCTACAATCTTTACAATAACGGCTTTTCGGCCGGTCTGGTCGCACTGGTCATGGTGTCTTTAATACAGGGCATTTCGTTGCGCGGGCGTAACGCCGACCGTTGAGCACAAAAACCGGGCCTCATATACACCATAATACGGCTGACATAAGCAGAAGGGGTCACATGCGCCTTCTGCTTATTTTGGATAATTCCGGGACGGTCAATCAGATATCTTTCAGAAAAGGGCCCGCTCGTCTTGAACACGCCTGCGCCCGGCAGTTTTGCGCCGGGCCTTTGCTATGATATGACATATTTGTGTATCGGCACGCTTACCAAAGCATGGCGCGCCGCGCCATTTTTACTGTTCCCCCGGTTAGTCTCCGGTTTGCAACGCCACTTTACCCGGCTTCTTCAAGCCGCAAATTTAAATCTTTTCTTTTGCCGCCCTGTGCGTTATGATAGGCTATGAAAGGACGGATGTTAAATGTCATTAACTATGAGCGCCGTTGGTTTTGCCCTTTGTATTGTGTTGATTGTCGTCTGCGTCATCCTTGACAAAAAACGGGGTGAGGACCGCTGCCGGTTGATTATATCCATAACCGGTATTCTCGCCATGATGTGCCTGTTCTTCCTGCTGGTGAATCTGCTGCTGGCCGCCGGCATTCTTAAATAAGGCGCTTGCGGCGCAGCGGGCCGTATTAGCGCCTGCTGGTCTAACTATAAAAACGCTGCCGATAAAGATTGTCCTTTGTCGGCAGCGTTTTATACTGTTATTTAAATTCCTTAACCATTTGCAGATAAGGAAATTCCTGAAAGCCCAGCTTTTGGTACAGGCTTTTGGCCCGCGTATTATCCGGCGTTATCTCCAGACGCATGCGTGCGAGCCGCGGCCCGTGCTCCGCTTCAATTGCCGCAAAAAGCGCCTTTCCCAGCCCCAGCGAGCGGTATGAGGGTGCAATAAAGGCTTCTTCAACCCAGACCGTCAGGCCGCCGCCCTCGCAGGAAAAGGTTTTGGCGACCAGCGCATAGCCCGCCGCCTGACCGTCGTAAATCAGCATATAGCCCTGCGCGTAAACATCTGAGCGCATCATTTCGTCAAAGGTCGCCTCAATATTCTCTTTAGGAACGGTATGCTGCACCGCGTCGGAGCTGTAAAACTGCTGCACCAGCCCAATGTAGGCTTCCCGGTCCGCAGGCTCAATTTTTCTGACCATAGTTATGCGTCACCTCTTGTATCATTAAAGGGTAAGGGCTATCTGCTCTCCGCCATTGTGCACCGGCTTAACGTGCCTGCGCATCCACTGCGGCCATATGCTCAACCAGCATGAGCACCTTGTTGGAATAGCCCCATTCATTATCGTACCACGCCAGCAGCTTGATAAAATTATCGTCAATCATAATACCGGAACTGGCGTCAAAGTTGCAGGTGTGGGTGTCCCCCAGAAAATCCAGCGAGACCACCTGCTCATCGCAGTAGGCCATAACGCCCTTCATACTGGTCTCGGTCGCCTTTTTAATAGCGGCGCAAACCGCGTCATAGGTTGTGGGCTTTTCCAGACGGGCCGTGAGATCCACCACCGAAACATCGGCGGCCGGAATGCGGAACGACATACCGGTCAGCTTGCCCTTAACCTCAGGGATAACCAGTCCGCACGCCTTTGCGGCGCCCGTTGTTGAGGGAATAATATTCCCAAACACCGAACGACCGGTGCGCCAGTCCTTCATCGAGCGGGCGTCCACCACCTTCTGCTTGGCGGTGGCCGCATGAATCGTCGACATCAGCCCCTGAATAATACCAAACTCGTCGTTGACCACCTTGACCAGCGGCGCAAGGCAGTTGGTTGTGCAGGAGGCATTGGACACCACCGTCATATCGCTGGTGTATCCGGTATGATTAACCCCCATAACAAAGGTCGGGGAGCTGTCTTTGGCCGGCGCAGTAATAACCACCTTTTTGGCGCCGGCGGCAAGGTGCGCGGCCGCTTTTTCAGCCGTCACATAAGCGCCGGTGGACTCAACAATATATTCAGCCCCGACCGCGCCCCAAGGCACATTGGCGGCGTCCGCTTCGCTGAAAACAGGAATTTTGACCCCGTTGAAGCTCAGACCCTTTTCGTACACCTCCACCGTACCGGGGCAACGGCCAAAGGTGGAATCGTACTTCATCATATACTTCATATATTCAAGGTCAACATTGCGGTAGTTGACGGCACAGATTTCAAAGCGCTCCGGCATCGCCAGCGCCTGCCGCAGCACCACCCTGCCGATTCTTCCAAACCCGTTAATGCCGATTTTTACTGCCATTACGAAATTCCTCCTGTTACAATCATGGGCTTCCGCTACTCTTGTGTTATTGTAACATGGCCCGATAAATGTAGCTAGAGCGCGGTTGTCCAATAAATCAGCCGTTTTGATATAACAATTTGGTGGTTTTCGTAAGCTAACCGGCAATTTGTAATTTTCATCAATCTTTTGGCGTGCAATTTTATTTAAAGGTACCAAAAACAGCCCTACCGGAATTTCTTCCTCCGGTATGGCTGCTTTGCACAAATCCCAGGTATTCTTACTGTGCGTCTACCGACGCCATATGCACAATCAGCATGAGCACCTTATTGGAATAGCCCCACTCGTTGTCATACCAGCTGACGAGCTTGACAAACTTATCGTTGAGCAGAATGCTGGCCTTCGCGTCAAAAATAGAGGTGTGCGCATCGGTGATAAAGTCGGAGGAGACCACCTCTTCGTCGGTGTAGCACATAATGCCCTTCATGTCGCCGGCAGCTGCTTTTTTAACCGCCGCGCAGATCGCATCCATAGTGGCGGGCTTCTCAAGCCGCACGGTCAGATCCACCACCGAAACGTCAAGGGTAGGCACGCGGAAGGACATACCGGTCAGCTTGCCGTTTAATTCGGGGATAACCTTGCCCACTGCCTTTGCAGCCCCGGTCGAAGCCGGAATAATATTCCCGGCAGCCGCTCTGCCGCCGCGCCAGTCCTTCTTGGAGGGGCCGTCCACCGTCTTTTGGGTCGCGGTGGTCGAATGCACCGTCGTCATAAGGCCTTCGGCAATGCCAAACTCGTCGTGAATAACCTTGGCCAGCGGCGCCAGGCAGTTGGTCGTGCAGGATGCGTTTGAAACAATTGTCATGTCCTTGGTATAAGTGTTATTGTTGACGCCCATAACAAACATGGGTGCGTCCTGAGACGGGGCAGAAATGACAACCTTTTTAGCGCCGCCCGCAAGGTGTGCCTTGGCCTTGCCGACCGTGGTGAATACACCCGTGGATTCCACGATGTATTGAGCGCCGCAGTCACCCCACGCAATTTCAGCAGGGTCCTTGCATTCAAATACCGTTATCGGCTTGCCGTTAACGACAAGCTTGCCATTCTCCGCCGTCACACTGCCGTCGAAACGGCCATGGATGGTATCGTATTTAACCATGTAAACCATATACTCCGGATCAATAAACGGATCGTTAATTGCCACGACGTCATATTTCTCCGGCTGTGCAACCGCCGCGCGGAAAACCAGACGGCCAATACGGCCAAAACCGTTAATACCGATTTTTATCGCCATTTTGTTACTTCCTTTCAAAAATATATAATCTGCATTTTTATTTTGTTTATTTTATATCACATAATTCTTATAATAACAATAGCAATTAATAATTTTGGTATAAATCACACAAAATAGAGGTGTTTATTTGGAAACGAATTTCACGTGAAGAGGATTTCGAGTCCAAATTTTCCTATATTTAGAAATTTTGTCGAATTTCGTTGTTTCGTGTCGAGTATTATGATATCATAAATTATAGTAGTATTTCCTGAAAAAGGGGCTGATTAGATGCAAACACAGCTTGCATTAATCCAACAGCTGCATGGCGAATCCCCTGTTCCGTTTGCCGTGGCAGACAAGCGCTTTTCAATTGTATGGGCCAACCCCTGCGCACTCAGGCGGTATCCGGCATTGTCCATTCCCGGCGGACTTTCTCTGCTTGTTTCTTCGGCCCAGCTGGGCGCTATCCAGAAGGCGGCCGGAGAGCGGCATGCCTTTTCGGTCGGGCTGGCCGGCATGCAGCATTTTGCAGCCTCATTTACGCCTATTGAAGACGGCTTTCTTATCTCCTTCGGCTTTGCCGACGCACAGCAAGCCCCCATGCTGCCACAGAGCATCGACTATCTGGTTTCGGCTATTTCAGGTCGCCTGCGCGCACCGCTTTCCAATATCTTTGCAGGCATTTCGGCCATTGCCCGTCTGCCGGACATTCCCCAAAACGAACGGCTGCACGCACTGGCGGAGCAAATAAATTTAAACAGCTACCACATGCTGCGTTTCACCATCGATTTTACAACGCATTTACGCTTTTTACTGGGCAACGAGCCCTTTTCGCCCATTCTGATAGATCTGGCCGATTTTTTAAGGCGTCTGGGGCTGGCAGCGGGCATGCTGACCGATTCCATCGGCGTCACGCTTTCGTTGGATTTACCCAATACGCCGGTATATATCATGTCCGACGACGCGCTGCTTAACCACGCGCTGCTGCACATTTTCTCAAACTGCTGCCGCTTCAGTCGGGCCGATAACGTTATCTCAATGGCATTGGTCGCCGATGCCTCCCGTGCGCACATCACCATCCGGGACCGGGG
>JAEWYJ010000177.1 GCA_023395695.1 Bacillota bacterium
GGCGGCGCGCCGGCCAGCGCCTGACGCAGCGCCGTGACGGCGGCGGCCACATATTCGGGACGTTTCATACGCCCTTCAATTTTAAGGGAGCTGACGCCGAGCGCGGCCAGCTCCCGGACGCGCTCGATCAGCGAAAGATCCTTTAAAGACAACGCATGACTGCTGTCCCCACAGGCAAAGGGCAGGCGACAGGGCTGTGCGCAGAGCCCGCGGTTACCGCTGCGGCCGCCCAGCATGGAGGAGAGGTAGCACTGGCCGGAAACGCTCATGCACAGCGCGCCGTGCACAAACACCTCGGTCTGTGCGGAAATGTTCCCGACAATATGCGCAATTTCCGGGGCGGCCAGCTCACGGGCCAGCACCACGCGCCGGCAGCCCATTTCTTCGGCCATTTTAGCGCCTGCCAGGTTATGCACCGCCATCTGGGTCGAGGCAAAAAGCGGCAGCTCGGGCACCGTTGCCTTTAAGAGCGACAGTACGCCCCAATCCTGTACGATGGCGGCATCAACGCCCAGCCGGGCCACCGTTTCAGCGGCGCGCAGCAAGTCGTCTGCTTCGTTGTCGAACATCACGATATTGAGCGTCTGAAAAATTTTAACGCCATGCAAATGCGCGTAGCGCACCGCTTCGGCGAGCGCCATATCGTCAAAGTTTCCAGCGTTGCGCCGGGCGTTGAGCGCCTTTGCACCGAGATAAACGGCGTTGGCGCCGCAGTTAACCGCCGCTTGCAGCGATTCTATGCTGCCGGCGGGAGCGAGAATTTCAGGTCGGTTCATAAATAGCTCCTGACGCTTTAAAGCGTTATAATAAAATGATTTTTTAAATGCGAACTGGGCTGATAAGAATGTTTTATGCGGGCCAAGGCGCGAACGAATGGGCTAAAATTCCGGAAACAACGGACAGGCTATAAAACAGATTGCCGAATTCAGGCTGCCTTTACGCCGATTGCCCGCGAAGCGGGTGGATAACGCCCCGACAGGGCGAGCCGTTGCGCATCGTCCTGGTATAATAGCCGTGTTGCGGCTATTATACCATGAGCGTAAGCGAATGGTATAATTGCGCATCAAAAGGCGGTTGCCGCATTAAGCGGCGAGCCGTTGCGCATTACCCCGGTATAATAGCCGTGTTGCGGCTATTATACCACATTTTCTGCCGGTCGCGCAAAGCGGGTTCTATGAGATTTTCTTTGACCTTCATGTCAGGTTGTGCTATACTTTGTCACAAATAATTTTATCGCTTTGCCATAACGGGGTGATTTTATGCTTTATACCGCACAGACCCGAAAGGCCATGCAGCTGGCCTATTCGGCGCATCATGGTCAGCTTGACAGAAGCGGTGTGCCCTATATTTTTCATCCGCTGCATCTGGCCGAGCAGATGCATACCGAAAACGAGATTGTTGCGGCGCTGCTGCACGATGTGGTGGAGGACACGACCATCAGCCTTGCCGACCTTGAAAAGGCAGGCTTTTCATCGGAGGCCGTCGATGCAGTGCGGCTGCTCACCCACGACAAGTGCGTCCCTTATATGGATTATATCGGTGCGCTTAAAGAAAATTCGATTGCACGGGCGGTCAAGCTGGCGGATCTAAAGCACAACAGCGATCTGGCACGGCTCAAAGACCATTCCGAAAAAACGCGAGAACGTCTTGATAAGTATGCAGCTGCGCTGAAAATATTGGAATAAGGGCGGATGACGGAACAAACCGGCATTCGCCTTTTTTAAATTAAGCCGTCGGATAACGGGTATACCCGGTGTCGGGCGGCTCAAATCATATCAAAATCATGCGGATAAAAAGAGACAGGCTTGAAAAACTGTTTTGTGGCGGGCAGGGTAGAAGGACGCGGCCGGGCTTGGCACCCTGCGGGGACGGACAACACGGCCAGACGCAAAACAGGTCGCTAAGACGTCCTCACTTTACGCTGCTTTAATCTCAGGCCGTCAGCTTAAAGCCGTCATCAGCCGCAGCAGATACCACGGCGGTGAGAGATATTTTAATGCGCCCAAATGCCCCAACGCCTCGGGCGTAAGGATTGCCCCGGAGAAAATGACCGAGGACGCAGCCCAGAGCACCGCAGCCAACAGCAGGGCAGGGCGGGGGCGCAGCCGCGAAACCGCCGGTGCAATCAGCGCCGCAGCCAGCGCCAGCAGGCAGACCAGCGTTAGGCGTGCGGTCAGGGCATAGCCGGTTTTAATGTGCAGCAGCCATAATAACCCTTCGCAAAGTGCGGGCAGCGCTGCAAACAGCAGCGCCTGCGCCAGCGTCGCTGCCGCCGCCGGCAGGTAAGGGCGGGATGGGCAGCGCAGTGACAGAAGCGCCGCCAGCTCGCGCTCATGGCTTTTTGACAGCAGCGCGGAAAAAACAACGCAGAGCAAGAACAGCGGAACCAGCACCGCGTAAAGCAACGGAGAAAGCCCTATGCCGTTTTCGGCCTTTGGGGCCGCGGCCGCATTTAACGTTAAAACCGGCATCATCGGGCTGCTTTCAGATTGCAGCCGCTGCATTTCAGCCAATATCAGCGCTTGGTCGGTTAAATTAAGCTTTTCGGCTGCCGAAAGCGTTATTTTAGGCAGCTGCGTTTCAAACCAGGCGGCAAATACCAGCTCGTCTGTCACGGGGGTGAGAAATGCGCCGTCGTTTTCATAGACGGTGATCGGCGGGGCAGCGGTTTGACTGATGCTGTAAGCGCAGTGCAGCACGCCGGTGCGCACGTCCCGCTGCATGGACGCGAGCGCCTCGGGCGGGTAGTGGACAAAGCGCAGTGTATCCGAGGCCAGCAGCGGCGCACAGGCGTTCTGCAAAGTGCTGTCGTTGGCATCGTACATTAAACCAATCTGTGCCGATGCGGGCTGTGTCGTGGGACAAAGCAGCGCAAAGCTGCCGAAAAGCAGCAGCAGCATACCGGCGCTGACCCAAAAGGCGGTACTTTTAAACCGATATTTTAAGAACAGCGCGAAAAAGCGCAAAAAACGGCGCATATCAGGCACGCTCCTTTCGCAGCCATAGCGCCAGCGCACCGGCGGTGCATAGCACGCACCAGATAAGCACCGCTGCGGTGTCTTCAAATCCGGCGCGAAAGGCCGCGTCAATCGTCAGGCGGCGCATGAGCGAAAGCGGTAACAGGCGGCACAGCGGCGTCAGCGACGGGGGCAGCAGCGCTTCGGGCAGCAGCCCCCCGCCAAACAGAGCCTGAATAAGCGCCAGCCCGGTAACCGCCGCGGCGCAGGCGGCGGATGACCGGAAAACCGAGACACAGAGCGTCAGCAGCGACGCGCAGAGCAGGATTAAAAGCAGGCAGCTGCCGTACGCCGCAACCTTTGCCTGCGCGCCCAGCACGGCGAGCCCCAACGGGCACAGCAGCGTAAAATGTGTTGTGGCGGCCAGCAGGCAGCTGACAAAGGTCTCCCAGCGACGCTGAGAAAAAAACGCAAACTGCCGCAGCGCATAAAGCGGAGAAAACAACAGAAACAGCAGCGAAAAAAGAACAAACGAAACCGCTGAAGCACCATAATACTGAGCGGCCGGGACGTTTCCGGTGGTGTGCAGCGTTTGGCTGTCGAACAGGCCCTTGCGGGTCAGATAGCTTTCCATTAAAGCCATGTCGGCCGAGAGCAGCTTTTGGTCGATCTCGGCGTCGGAAAGGCCCTGCGCATACATAGCCGCCAGCATGCCGCCCACAGCATTTTGTGCGCCCAGCAGCGTACGCCCGGCCGCCTGTGCCAGCTGGTTGATCCAAAGCCCCTCCAGCGGGGAAGAAACGTTGACGGTTAGTGCGGGAACAAGGTTTTCTCCGGTCATGATGCTGTGCCAAAAGCCTCGCGGCAGCGTCAGCACGGCGGCAAAGCCATCGGTGTCCTCCTGCAAAGACAGCAGGGTGACGGTGGCCACGCCCTCAAAGCGCGAAGCCACCACCGAGGAAATTAACGTAGCAGGCATTGACGACTCATCGAGACTGACAATACCCAGCCTGACCGGCTCGGGCGGGGGCGCTGTGCGCAGCACCGCCAGAGCCGCCATGACGAGCAGCGCAAGGCAGGCCAGAATGCTTAACACCGCCCCTGCACTATGCCGCAGTGCGATGCGCCAGCCCTGAAAAACCAGTTTCATGGCGTTCATCCCCCTTTGTTTATGTGGCATTATAACCGGCTTGCGTTCTAGTCAAACCACCAGAAAACCAAAACGTCTTGACGGTGTATTTTGCAGCTGAGCGCGTTGTCGTCCTTGAAGGGCGCTAGCCCATCTGCGTCCTCCGCCTTGTCAGCCGCAAAACAGCTTTTTCAATATATCATAACACAGCGCCGCTATCTGCGCCAAGCGTTAAAACGCCCCTTTTCGCCCGTCTTGCGCGGCGCGAAAAGGGGCGGAGCTTTGCATTACAGTGCTTGGTTAAAAGCAATATTGAGTGGCACTGCGGCTGGACTAACCCTTCAGCAGACTGAGAAACCGACCGGCCAGATTCTCGTACCCGACGGCATATTCAGCACCGAACTGCCGGAGCTGGCGGGCGTCCATCGCAAAGAGCGGCGTATTCTCGGGCGGGGTCAGCGCTTCGGCCAGCGGTGCGTTGGCGCAGTCAAGGTCAAATATCAGTGTGCCCGTCGCTGTGGCGGAGGCCGAGCCGTAAAGGCGGGAATCAGACAGCTTCAGACTGAGCACATCGTTTTCAAGCACAGCGGTGCCGTCAAAGGAAAAGCCGGCCGTAATCGGTTTGTCGCCCATATCCAGCGTCATGTCGGCGGTGCAGGCATACGCGCCGTCGGCCGCAAGGCGCATATTGAGCGGCATATTCAGTGTGGCATATTCAGAGTCCACCGCCACCGCCATGTCGAGCGTATAGGCGTCGTTTGCGAGAGCACCGGCGGCGTCGACAGTCATGCTGACGCCATTCTCGGTGGCTAAGGTCATCTTGATGATATTGGCGGCCTGATCGAAGCTGCAATCAAAGACGATGCTGCGCACGCCGCTCTCGGGCAGTGAAGACGCTTCCGGGGCCGGGGCAGCATCGGATGAAGCCAAGGGCGTGCAGGTCAGATTTGCGGCTTTAATCAAGCCGTTTTTAATGTCGAGCGTCAGCGCTGCGTCCATATCCGGCAGGGCGGCTTCTATATCGGCGATGGCTACGTTTACCATGTACTCATAGGTCTGCCCGGGTGCGGTGGCCGAGGCTATGGGGGACAGCATGTGCTCTATCGCCGTGCCAAGCTCTGACTCAAAATAAATATAGCGGTAGTAGTCCAGAATAGCGTTTTTAAGGTCGTCGCTTGGAATATTAACCACATATTTTTTGCTTTGCTTGTCATATGTATAGGTCGCGTTGGCCAGCCCGCTCTGAACTATAGGCAGCATGTCGGCCTGAAGCTTTTGAGAGGACATAGAACCTATGGCGCTGATATATTCAATTTGGCCGGTAATCAGGCCCTGTATCAGCTCCAGCGTTGTTGCGTCAAGCGGGTAGATGGCGTTGAGCGCACTGCCCGCATAGTCCCGCGCAAAAGAAGTGGGGTTGATCGATACGGTTGTTTGGCTGAAGGTCGGAACCCCTGCGACGACCAGTTCAGGCGACAAAAAGGTGTTCGCTTCCAGCATTGGCGCGTCCTGAAGATAAACCGAGGCGCTAAAAGCGGAGGTTTTTTGCGCGGGATCGCTGCCAAAGCTGCCGCGAATACCGGCGTTTTTAAGAATGATGTTTGCAAAGGGGGCATAGGGGTTATCCTCAATGGATTTTATTGCAAAATCAAAATCTGTTGTGGAGGCGGCGCCGCCTCGGCCCTCGAACATGAGCTTTGCGGCGGGAATTCTTTGGTATATTTTTTCGGTTGCGGCCTGCTGCTGCGCAACTGTGGCGGTAAAAGCGGCTTCGACCGTGGCCTTGGGGTCGCGCACTGAAGACATTTTGACAACCACCGCGACAACCGCGACGGCGCAGACGGCGGCAACACCGATCAGCAGCTTGAATTTGCCGGAATTTTTTGGCGGCAAAGTGGCAATGGACTCTGAGGCGTAAGAATTTACATCGTTCATCCCGTTCATAAAAATCCTCCTGTTATGCTCTCGCAGCCGTTATACGGCATGGTTATACAGTGTGTGCATTGCCGAACAGCAATGCCAGAACAGCGGCCTGCCGTGCTTCTTCGGGCAGACTGTTAAGCGTCAGCGCCGCCGGGAGTCGCCCGTCCTGCAGCAGGAACAGCACGTCGGCCAGAACGGCAATTTGCTGCGGCTCGTGCGACGTAAACAAAATGCCCATGCCCTCCGACTTTAGGCGGCAGAGCAGTGCTGCCAGTGTGCGGCAACCCGGTGCGTCCAGTGCGGCAAAGGGCTCGTCAAGCAGCAGATAATCGGGCCGGCCTACCAGCGCGGCAGCTATGGACAAGCGCTTTTTCATCCCGCCGGAAAGCGTGGCGGCGCGTTTTTGGGCAAAAGGGTTAAGTCCCAGCTGCGCCTCAACCGACGCTTCGGAAAAGTCGGGGCCGTCCAACCCCTGCGCCGCATACCACAGCTTGAGGTTATCGCGTACCGTAAGCTCGGGCAGAAGCGCAGGCTCCTGCGGGACAAAAGCCATTTTGCCGTCACAGCAAACGGTGCCGGCATCGGGCTTAATCAACCCGCAGGCCGTGCGCAGCAGCGTTGTTTTGCCCGCGGCGTTCTGTCCGGCAATGCAGGCAGCCGCGCCCGGCGCGAGCGAAAGGGTAATATCTTTTAAAACAAGCTGCCTTTTATCGAAGCTTTTTTGAAGCTTACAAAGCGCTAACATGTCGATGCACCTCTTTTCACGTCGGGTAAACACGGGCTGTCACGGACAAGTAAACAAAAATCCGCAGCCGGACGCCAGACCATGGCCCAAAAGGCTATCATGCAGCGGGGTATTCTCCGGTCACAAGTTACTATCATACAGCACACCGCGCTATAATAAAAGTCTTTCGCAAAAATTCCCATCTATAACCGATTAATTTTAAAAGTGCCGTCACGCTGGGGCGCCTTTAAAGTTAGTCAGCCTAACCGTAGTTGTTGGTTGCTGTGCCGCCGGCGCGCACAAGCTTCTGTTTTCATTTCTATGGGGACAAACGCAGCTTCATTAATAATATAGTCGGTAAATTTAAAAAGCAGACCGGCTGGGCGGCGTATTTTCCGGGTTGTTGCGTTGTCCGCCTTGCGGCACAAACAATATGCGCCCAATTAGGATACGCTTTTTACGCTTATTAACTATAAAGTGTTAAAACAGCAACGAATTTTTGCCCCAAAATAAAACAAGGGAAAATGCAGGCAAGCAGGCCGCAAAAGCCAAGCCGCCGCATACACTGCGACGGCCCTTAGCTTTTTACCACACTGCGGGCTTATCTGCCGCAGCAATGCTTATACTTTTTGCCGCTGCCGCAGGGGCAGGGGTCGTTGCGGCCAACCTTGCCTACCTTGCGTTGCACCGGTCTGGCCGTGCCGTCCGGCGACGGCTCGGCAGGCTTTGCCACCTGCTCACGCTGAACGGGCGCTTCAATGCGCACCCGGACGGTGAGCAGCATTTTGACGGTGTCCTCGCGGATGGCCTGCACCATGGCGTCGTACATGTCCGAGCCTTCGACGCGGTATTCCACCACCGGGTCTCGCTGGCCGTAGCTGCGCAGATAGATGCCGCGCCGCAGTTCGTCCATGGCGTCGATGTGGTCCATCCAGTGCAGGTCGACGTTTTTGAGCAGGATCATACGCTCAAGGTCACGGGCCAGGTTTTCGCCCCATTCTTTTTCGCGCGCCGCATAGCGGTCGTGGGCCTTTTGCTGAAGCTGCTCGCAAATGGCCTCGCGCCCAAGGCGGTCGAGATCGCCCAGCGTGTAGTTGAGGTCGTCCTTGTCGGTAATCCAGCCCAGAAGATAGTCGCGCAGACCCACCAGGTTCCAGCTTTCAACCTCGGCCTGTGCGGGCAGGTAGGCATTTACCGAGTCGGTGACAACGCCGTCGAACATGCGCAGCACCGTCTCACGGATATCGTCTCCGTCGATGACCGCGCGGCGCTGAGAATAGATCATCTCACGCTGGCGGTTCATCACGTCGTCAAATTGCAGCACGTTTTTGCGGGTGGAGAAATTGCGCCCCTCAACCTTGGCCTGTGCCGACTGAATGGTTGAGGATAAAAGCTTTGCCTCGATGGGTGTGTCCTCGTCCACCTTCAGGGTATCCATCAGGTTCTGAATGCGGTCGCCGCCGAACAGGCGCATGAGGTCGTCCTCAAGCGAGAGGAAGAAGCGGGATTCGCCCGGGTCGCCCTGACGGCCGGAACGGCCGCGCAACTGGTTATCGCTACGGCGGGACTCGTGCCGCTCGGTGCCGATGATAAACAGGCCGCCTGCCGCTTTAACCTTTTCGGCCTCGGGGGTAATCTGCTGCCGGAACTTCTCATATAGTGCGGCATATTGCTTTCGCGCTTCGAGCACCTCGGCGTCGTCGGTGTCGGCATGGCCGGTCGACTGCTCAATCAGTGCCTCCGCGACGCCCTGACGGCGCATTTCGTTCTTGGTCAAAAACTCCGCGTTGCCGCCGAGTACGATATCGGTGCCGCGGCCCGCCATGTTGGTGGCGATGGTCACCGCGCTAAACTGACCGGCCTGCGCCACAATGGCGGCTTCGCGCTCGTGATATTTTGCGTTTAGCACCTCGTGCTTAATGCCGCGCTTTTTGAGCATGGACGAGAGCAGCTCCGACTTGTCTATCGTTATGGTGCCTACGAGCACCGGCTGCCCTTTTTCGTGGCATTCGGCTACCTGCTCGATAACGGCGTTGTATTTACCCCGCTCGGTGCGGTAGATGGCGTCGTCATAATCCTGACGGACAACCGGGCGGTTGGTGGGAATGACGATGACGTCGAGGTTATAAATCTCGCGGAATTCGTTTTCCTCGGTCAGCGCCGTGCCGGTCATGCCCGAAAGCTTTTTATACATTCTGAAATAGTTCTGGAACGTAATGGTCGCCAGTGTTTTGCTCTCGCGCTCGACCTTGACGCCCTCCTTGGCCTCTATGGCCTGATGCAGCCCCTCGTTGTAGCGGCGGCCGATCATCAAGCGCCCGGTAAACTCGTCGACAATGATGACCTCGTCGTCCTTGACCACATAGTCGACGTCGCGCTGCATGATGCCGTTGGCTTTAATCGCCTGATTGATGTGGTGCGATACGGTGATGTTTTCAGCATCGGTAAGATTGTCGATGCCGAAAAAGCGCTCGGCCTTTTTGACGCCCGACTGGGTCAATGTGGCGGTGCGGGCCTTTTCGTCGACGATATAGTCGCCTTCCAAGACCTCCTGCTCCTGCTTGTCGTCCAGCTCGGTCACCTTGGTGCGGGTCAGGGTTTTGGCAAATTTGTCGGCGCGCTCGTAAAGATCGCTCGACTTATCGCCCTGCCCGGAAATAATCAACGGGGTTCGCGCTTCATCGATTAAGATGGAGTCAACCTCGTCGACGATGGCAAAAGCATGCCCGCGCTGCACCATTTGCTCCTTATAGACCACCATATTGTCGCGCAGATAATCAAACCCCAGCTCATTATTGGTGGCGTAAGTGATATCGCAGGCATAGGCCCGGCGCTTTTCGTCGTTTTCCATGCCGGGCACGGCCAGGCCGACGGGCAGTCCCATAAAGCGGTGCACCTTGCCCATCCACTCGCTGTCGCGGCGGGCCAGATAATCGTTGACCGTAACGATGTGAACACCCTGCCCCGAAAGGGCATTGAGATAGGACGGCAGCGTGGCCACCAGCGTTTTGCCCTCGCCGGTTTTCATCTCGGCAATGCGGCCCTGATGCAGCACAATACCGCCAATAATCTGAACCGGGAAGTGCTTCATGCCCAATACGCGCCAGGCGGCCTCGCGGCAGGCTGCAAAGGCGTCGGGCAGAATGCCGTCAAGCGTTTCTCCCGCTTGCAAACGGGCCTTTAAGGCGGGCGTTACGGCTTTGAGCTGTGCGTCGGTCAGGGCGGCGTACTTTTCTTCGAGCGCGACGACGCTGTCGGCAATAGGCCGGATACGCTTTAGCTCCTTGTCGGAGTAGTTGCCGAATATTTTGTCAAAAATGCCCATTGGCGATACCTCTTTTTTATCCTTAAATTTAAACGGTTCATATTCATTCATTTTGCCCGTGTTTGGCGCCGGAATAAGCGCTGCGGGCTGATAAAAATAAAATTCAATTTATTGCCAGTCTGTTTTGTAGCCATTTAGTATTGTAGCCTGAAAAAGGCTGGATGTCAAAGAGAAAGCTGTAAACGTTTAACGAATTCTCCGTAAAAAAATCAATATTTGTGCCCGCAGTGCAAAACAGGCTGCAAAAGCGGTATGCGTTTTAAGCGGGGCAGCTATAAAGCCAAGCAAACGGCACAAGACCGCTCGCTTGGCTTTTTCTGTTCCTGCCGCAGTGCTGAAACGACCTAAAGGTTCAAAAATTTTCTGCTGACAAAGCCGTTTTTATTATTGTAAACAACACTGGCCCAATCGGGCAGCAGACCGTAAACCATTACTTTGGCGCCGTTGGGAATACTGCCGATGACCTGTGCGGAGGTATTGGGGCGGGCGCGCAGATTCAGGTTGGTGCCCGAGGTGGCAACCGTCGCCTGCTGAGGCTGGATGGGTGTGACAAATGGCTGCCCGAAATATTCTGAGAGCACCTGGCCGATGGTTCTTGCAATAGTATCGGTGTTGTCAATGACCCAGTTGGCGTCCTGCTCGTTGTCGTGGTAGCCAATTTCCAGAAACAACGAGGGCGCCTTAACCTTGTCTACCTCGCCGAGTCTGGTCGTAGGCAGCGCCCGCACCCGGTCGGGCAGCGGATAAATTTCCTTAAAGCGGCGCGTGGCAATATCGGCGGCGCGCTGCCCCGAATAGCTGCCGGGAAAGTAGTAAATATCCACCCCGCGCATGCTGCCGTATACCGGTGCGGCATTGGAGTGCAGTGCCAGATGCAACGCGTAGTCTCCGGCGTTGGACTCGCGGATGTTCTGCACGGCGGTCTGGTCGGGGCTGTTGCGCTTAAAGCTGATGGCGTTGGCGCGCAGGTATGGCTCAAGCGCGTCGGCCAGCTGGTTCATGTGGTATTCCTCCGAGCCGCCGGTGACATAAAAATTGCCCTCCTGTGTTGAGGGGCTTAAATAAATCGTTGGCATAGCAAACCCTCCCGCATGCGTTTAATAGTCAAACCCCCAGAAAACCAATACACCTTGGCGGTCTACAAGCAGGGCAATTTAGCGTGCAAAGGCAAACGTCATTTTGCTTGCATGCAGTTGAACTTAAAGGCTGACAACGTATTCGAATTAATAAGTTTAACTGCGATGTTTTGCGCCTGACCGTGTTGTCGTCCTTGAAGGGCGCCAGCTCATCTGCGTCCTCCGCCTTGTCTGCCCCAAACCGCTTCGCCAATTCTGTATCGTTTTTCTAGTGGTATGACTTTATTCCAGTACATGATATGGCAAAACACGCAAAAGAGTGCAAAAAAACAGGCCGTATGGCATAACTTTAAATGCAATACGGCCTGAAATTATAGAATGCTTTGAATAAATTCGCGGATGCGTGGGTCCTTTGGGCGGTCAAAAACTTCTTGGGTAGGGCCCGCCTCGACAATGTTACAATCGCACATAAACATGACCTTGTCGGCTGCCTCGCGCGCAAAGCCCATCTCGTGGGTGACGACAATCATGGTCATGCGCTGCTTTACAAGCTTTTTCATAACGGCAAGCACCTCGGCGGTCAGCTGGGGGTCGAGCGACGAGGTTGGCTCGTCAAACAGCAGCAGGTCGGGGCGCATCATCAGCGCACGGGCAATGGCCACCCGCTGCTTTTGCCCCCCGGACAACGCCGACGGATGGACGTTAGCCTTGTCGAGCAGCCCCACGTCGCCCAGCAGTGCGCGGGCGCGGTCGGTCGCTTCGGCCCGGCTCTCCCGGCGCACCATTGTCGGCGCGGCAATCAGGTTATCGAGCACCGGCATGTGCGGAAAGAGATTAAAGCTCTGGAATACCATGCCCATTTTGGCGCAGGCTCTGCGCATCTGTGCGTCGGCGACATAGACGCCATTTTGCATAAGCGGGTCGCCTTCAATAATAATATCGCCGCCGTCGGCGCGTTCTAAGCCGATCAGGCAGCGCAGCATGGTGCTTTTGCCTGAGCCGGAGGGGCCGATGACTGCGATGGCCTCGCCCTTTTCAACCGAGAAGGAGACGCCGTCGAGCACCTTTACGTCGCCAAAGCTCTTTTTGAGGCCGCGCACTTCAATAATACTCATAAATAATCATGCGCCCCCTTAAAAGCTGTATTTGCGTTCGAGATAATCGAACAGACGTGTGATGACCCAGGTCATGAGCAGATAGAACACCGCCGCCACAGGATAGGCGGTAAACACCGCCTGACGGTTGACCGTTGCCTTGGCAAAATACAAGATCTCGGTCACGCCGATAACGGTGACCAGCGCCGTGTCCTTGACGAGCGTAATGCTTTCGTTGGCAATGGCAGGCAGCGACACGCGCAGCATTTGCGGCAGCACAATTTTAAACAGGGTTTGCGCTTTTGAAAAGCCGAGCACCCGAGCGGCCTCGTACTGGCCTTTGTCCACCGAGATGATGCCACCGCGGAATATCTCGCAGAAATAAGCCGCGTAGTTTAACACAAAGGCCAGCATTGCCGCCGTCAGACGGTCGAGCACAAGCACATTTTTCATCCCCGGAATAAACGGCAGGCCGTAATAAAAAAAGTAAAGCTGTAAAAGCAGCGGCGTGCCGCGCATAATGTAGACATAAAAGCCGGTTATGCCACGCAGAATGGCGTTTTTGCCGGTACGCATGAACGTGAGCGCCAGCCCGAGCGGCATTGACCCGACCATGGTGACCGCAAACAGCAGCAGGGTATATTTGACACCGTCGGTCAACAACAGTGCGATGTCAAAAAGATTTTTCAGCATGGTTATACGACCACCGTTCCCGTTTTAATTATTGGGCGTTTTGCGAAATAACATAACGGCCCACAACCGAATCCACAACAAAGACATCAATTCGGCCGGCCTGCAGGTCCATGTAGGCCGAGACGTTATCGGGGTATTCTATAATTTCCTTAACTTTTTCGCCGACAGGGTCGGCGGTAAGCGCCTCAAGCGAGGAGGAACCCTTTTGCAGGCCGACAATTTTGCCCTCAAGCTGCGCTTTACCGGTGATGCCGGAGGAGGCGGGCACAATAATGATCTGCTGGTTGGCTATGTAGGGCTTTGTAAAGAACATGCTCTGGACGCGCTCGTCGGTAATGGTCATGCCGTTCCAGATACAGTCAATTTTGCCGGCGTTGAGCTCAAGCTCCTTCGAGTCCCAGTCGATGGGCTGGAATTCAACCGCGACGCCCATGCGCTTGGCAACCTCTCTGGCGAGGTCAATGTCAAAGCCGACAATCTCGTTTTTATCGTCGCGGAAGCCCATGGGCGGATAGCTGTCATCAAGGCCGACAATGAACTTGCCTTTGGCCTTAACCGCTTCCAGAGATTTATCCTCGGCAGTGGCAGCGGATTCTTCAATAAAATTCATATCCTTAAACAGCGCGTCGGTGCCAAACCACTTTTGAGAAATTTCGGCGGCGGCGCCGTCGGCAATCATTTCGTCGAGATATTTTTGAACCTCCAGGCCAAAGGCGACGTCGCCGTTGCGAAAGCCTACGCCGTATTTTTCGGCGCCGAGATCCTCAGTCAGCTCAACGTAGGTTTCTTTTTCAGGGGTGGCGGCCGAGGAGGCCGGCGCCTCGGCGGGCGCAGCGGGGGCAGGGGCGGAACTTGAAGCGCCGCCGCAGGCGGTCATGGCAAGCGCCATTGCGGCTGCGAGGGTTGCA
>JAEWYJ010000305.1 GCA_023395695.1 Bacillota bacterium
TTGCAAAGTTGAGAACCAATAGATCCCCCGCCTCCGGTGACCATAACAACCTTTCCGCTTAGAAAGTGCGACACATTTCCACAATCAAAAGTGACGCTCTCTCTGCCCAGCAGATCCTCAACATTTACATGCCGTATAGCTTGTTCAAGTATATCATAATTATTTTCCAGCAGCAACACCGTATCTGGCAAAATTTTCACGTCGCAGCCGGTGCTCGCACAGGCCGACACCACCTTGCGGCGCTCGCCGTTGCCAAGGGACGGTATGGCAATAATAAGCTCCTGAATGTTGTAGCTTTTGCAGTAATGGGCAACCGTGTCGACCGGCCCGACAATGCTGATGCCGTGGATACGCTTGCCGATCTTGATGGGGTCGTCGTCAAAAAAGCAGACCGGCAGATAATTGCTGTCAGCCCTGCGCTCAATACTCTCAAGCAATGCGACACCGGCACTGCCGGCCCCGACAATGGCCAGCCGGACACAGCCCGCGCGCGAAAGCTTTTTGCTGGTGCGGTATTGCCGGTAGGCAAAGCGGGTCAGCAGCATGGCCAGCAGCGCGATTGCGGCGGCGGTAATGCCGCCCATGGCCGATAGTTTTTCGACCGGCAGCCATGCTGCCAGCAGCCTGTAGCCTAAAAAGGCTGTGCCAACGCTGGTAATCAGCATCAGATATTCCCGTGACTCGGCGTAGCGCCAAAGGCTGTCGTACATTTTAAAGGCAAACAGGCTGCCACTGTAGCAAAGTGCAGCAAGCAGCAGGTGCTGCAACATAACGCCAAGGTAATGCCGGTTAATATGCCGGCCGCCCAGCAGCAGCTCCACCAGAAAATAGCAGCCGAGCGTAATGCCGAGGTCCATCAGGAATAACAACAGTTTGCGGAATTTACTTACTCGCAAGACAAAAAACTCCTTTGGCGGAAATTATGGAGAACCCCGGTCTGCCGTGCGCCCTTGAGCCAACGGCAATGCCGGCCCTGTCACAGGGGTGCCGCCGACTGCGCATAGGAGGGCGGCGTTTAATTTCAACGGCGGCAGCAGTATCTGCCGAATGCGTCTTGGCCGCCTGTTCAGAGGGGCAGACATACAAAAAGTCACATAATTTTAAAATAATAATAAAAATGGATTGTTTATGTAATAACGGTGATGGTTCTTATAATATTCTAGTAAATTATACCACACGCTGATGCTTATTACAACTAATCTATGGGAGATTCCCTTCCGTCTGAATAACAACAATTTTTTTTGGCCGCGCTGTTTTTTATTAACTTTCACTACATTTTTAATTGATTTTATGGTCTATTTAGCGTATGCTATTTTTATCTTTTAAATTTCCGGAAGGGGAACCGCTTATTATGCTTACGCTCGACAGCATTTACCACGCCGCCTTCACGATGAAAAACGTCGTGCGAAAAACCGACCTGATTCACTCGCCCCGCCTCTCTCAGGGGTGCAAGGTATTCCTGAAAACCGAAAATCTGCAGTTAACCGGCTCCTTTAAGGGCAGAGGGGCCTATTATAAGATTTCGCAGCTTTCAGACGAGGAGCGCGCGCGCGGTGTCATTGCCTGTTCGGCGGGCAACCACGCGCAGGGGGTGGCGCTTTCGGCCGCGCGGATGGGCATTAAGGCCACCATTTGCATTCCCGGGTCGGCTCCTATTTCAAAGGTGGAGGCCACCCGCAGCTACGGCGCCAATGTAGAGTTGGTCAAGGGCGTTTACGACGACGCCGCGGCCCGTGCCGCTGAGCTTCAGCAGGAGACCGGCGCCACCTTTATCCACCCGTTTGACGACGAGCGCGTCATCGCCGGGCAGGGCACCGTCGGGCTGGAGATTCTTGACCAGCTGCCCGAGGTCGACGCCGTCATTGTGCCGATTGGCGGCGGCGGACTGATTTCGGGCATTGCTTTCGCACTCAAAACGCTCAAGCCCGGCGTTAAAGTCTACGGTGTGCAGGCGGCGGGCGCACCGTCAATGCACGATGCGGTCGAGCAGCATACGCGCAAGGCCCTGCCCGCAGTCGCTACTATGGCCGACGGCATCGCCGTCAAGCTGCCGGGCGCGCTGACCTATGACCTTTGCTCGGAATATGTGGACAAAATTGTCACGGTCACCGACGACGAAATCTGCGCCGCCATACTGGCATTGATTGAGCAGCAAAAGATGATTGCCGAGGGTGCGGGCGCCGCGGCGGTGGCAGCCGTTTTAGCCGGCAAGCTGCCGCTTGAAGGTAAAAATGTGGTCTGCCTTGTGTCGGGCGGCAACATTGATGTGACGATTCTTTCCCGCGTGATCAACCGCGGCTTGCTTATGGCCGGGCGCACCGCAAGGCTGCATATTGAGCTTTCGGACACGCCCGGACAGCTGGTGGCTGTTTCGGCCATTCTGGCCGAATGCGGCGCCAACGTTACCAGCGTGGACCACAACCGCACCAGCAACAATAAAAACATCACCGATTGCTTTTTGGATATTGCGATTGAAACCCGCGACCATGCGCATGTGGGGCAAATTAAAAAGGCGCTGGCCGACGGCGGCTTTAATGTAACCGAAATATAGTCGGCAGCAACGGGCGGGCCGTGCAAGGAGGAATAGCTGTAAGCAGTTATTCCTCCTGTTATTCTAAAACTGTTCCACCGCCGTAACCGGCCAAATGTATCGGTCAGTGCAGGCCGCGTTTGAATTGGGCGTCCCCGTTTGGTCAGACGTCTTTTGGGCCATTATCACAGCGTGCAAGCTGCGCGTCCCTTACCGTTGCAAGCCCCATATCAATAATGTGCCGCAGCATCTGAGCCTGAGTAACATCGTTGAACTTTTCCTTTTTCAAATATGTAAGCGTTGATTCCCGTTCGGGCTGCAGCGTAATCATAACCCGTTTTTGACCGTTCGGCATGCTTATCACCCCCTTTTTTGGTGTATCACTTCATCAGTCATTCACCATTGCCATTATATAGCAACCCTGCTGTGCCTGTCAAGTCATGTCGTTTAGGGTCGAAGCTTTACAGCAGTGTATCACTGTGCTATGATATACACCAAGGAGGCGATTGAAAATGGCTACCAAAAAACCGCGCTATATGATTTCGGTCGATGACGATATGTTTAACGCAATAGAAGATTTCCGCTTTGAGCGGCGGTTTCAGACCCGCTCTGAGGCGACCGCAGAGCTGATCCGTCTGGGGCTGGAGACGCTGAAAAAGGAGCAAGCGGCAGCGCGTGCCGACGCCAAAGAAACACCCTGAATTGAATGTCTTAATTTGAGAAGAAAATCACCGGATGCTTGTGCTATAATAACTGTCAAAGACGGTTATGTACGCCCAACGGCGGTGATTTTTCTATTCGGCAATATAAGGAGGTGCACACATGACACCGGACGAGATGTGGCGCGCGGTTTGTGAAAACGACGCGGCCTTTGACGGCATATTTTTTTATGCGGTCGAATCCACCGGCATTTTCTGCCGGCCCTCCTGCAAATCCAAGCAGCCCCGGCGCGAAAATGTTCGCTTTTTTACGTCGGCAGCTCAGGCGCGCGCCGCGGGCTTTCGGCCCTGCAAGCGCTGCCGCAGCGATCTGGCCGACTACCAGCCCATGCGGGACATTGCCGAAAGGGCGCGGTTGCTGCTTGAGGCATCGTGCGCCGGCGGTTATGGCTGCGCCCCTGCACTGCGCAGCCTTGGGCTGTCACGACGGCGGCTGGCCGAAATTTTTCTGGCAGTTTACGGCGTAACCCCCTCGGAATATCTGGCAAGGCTGCGGCTGCAAAAAGCCGAATGGCTGTTGTCGGCCACCGCAGACCCCATTGTTGACGTTGCCTATGCAGCAGGCTTTGGCAGCCTGTCGTCCTTTTACCGCTTTTTCAAGGGCCGTACCGGCCTTTCTCCCGCCGCCTACAGAAAGGAGCGCCAAAAATGACGCAGTACGCCTATTATCCGTTCCCGTTTGGTCTGCTTAAAATTGGCTGCGACGCCGGTACAGTCGTCTCGCTTGAGCGGGTGTCACAGCCCGGCGGCGACCATCTGCCCTGCCCGCTGGCCGACGCGGCCTTTGCACAGATTGGCGAATACCTTGGCGGGGCCCGCAAATGCTTCGACTTCCCCTACACGCTGCGCGGCACGCCGTTTCAGCAACGCGTCTGGCGCGCACTGTGCGAGATTCCCTACGGCGAAACCCGCAGCTACAAGCAGCTGGCCGAAGCAGTCGGCAGCCCAAAGGCCTGCCGTGCCGTCGGCATGGCCAACCACCGCAACCCAATGATGATTGTCGTACCCTGCCACCGGGTGGTGGGCGCTTCCGGCCATCTGACCGGCTATGCGGGCGGTCTGGAGATGAAGTCGGCGCTGCTGGCGCTTGAACGGGGCGAGCCGCATTAAAGCCGCGCCTTTGGTGCATAAGCGGTAAACCGCTATCGCCTTCCCCATAGCCAAAGGGCCGCCCCTGCTGTAGGGGCGGCCCTTTGGATGCCGGGCCTTAACA